>CAMWNA010000001.1 GCA_947175515.1 uncultured Clostridia bacterium
GGCCGCCGCGGCTTATTATTTCAATTTTATAAATTATCCGAATATTCCGCCGAAAATAAGTACGTTAGCCAAAATCAAACCGACGCATAACAACGTGACTATTGCAATTGTGATTATAAGTCCCTTTGCGCGGAACTTGACCATTTTGAACCTGAATACGAACAGGAATGCCACCAGTGCGTAGCAGAAGCACATAATTATTTCGGGCGCTAACGTTCCCGCCTTTCCGCTTAAGTTACTGCATAAGCTTGCGGCAAGATAGAATATGGGAAGCCCTATGGCAACGTTGGTTACAGGCAAGCCTTCGAAGCTTGTACGCCTGCCGCAATTGGGGTCCTGCAGGCGGATTTCTTCCGTCACGTCAAAGTAAGCAAGACGGATTAACGCCGCGAGAACGTACACGCAATACAGCGCGATATGGTACCACTGCGTAAAGCCCAGCCCCACACCTATCATCACGGGCGCAACGCCGAACGCTACCAAGTCGCTCAGCGAATCGATATGCGCGCCGAACATCTTATCCTCCTGCGTCCTGTTCTTCCTCGTCTTTGCAACGCCGCCGTCGAACGCGTCGCATACGCCCGATATCCACAGACAGATTACTCCGCCGTAAAAGGGATATCCCGTAACCGAAAGGCAGATTCCGATAATCGCCGAAACGACCGACATATACGTGAGTATAACGCCGTAATGCCAGAAGCCGACCAGTTTTTTACAAGTATTTTTCATTTTCCTATTCTCTTTTGAAGGAAATTTATTTTCCGCTTCCGTTTAAACGCGCTCTTCTTTGCGCCTTCTTTTTCATTCGAATACGCCTTTGCCTTCTTGAGTTCACACTCTGTAAAGGCAGCGCCGCGGTCTGCGGTTTTTTCCTTCTCATTAAATATACGTGATAACTGAGCGTCATTATTCCGCTGACTATTATGCTGAAGTAATACGATACCGTGCGCATAACCATCATTGCAGAAAATATAAACGCGTCGCTGTTATAAATGAGTCTGTAAGTATGCAGGTACAAATATTCGAACGCGCCTACGCCGCCGGGTACGGGAAGGAACGTATAGCCGACTATTACGAACGACTGAATTACGAAAACGTCCCAAAAAGAAGTATCCGGTTCCGCCGCTATACATATGCAGCAGGAAATTATTACGCGTACCACACGCTGGGCAAGCGTCAGCAAAATCGCGTTCAAAAACAGAAGTCTGTGCTTTCTTATCGTGCGTGCGCAGTTGCGGTACTTTTCAACCTCGTCGGAAACTTTTTTGCGCCATTTGTCGGGGTTCTTTACTATATGCATTTTGGTAAGCAAAGTTATAATACCGTTGCCGAGCTTCAGTACCGCCCTGTTGCAGAACATACACGCAATGAACAGACCCAAAAGCAACGTCTGCACCGCCATTCCGAATATGACGAAAAATTTTACCATCGGCTCGAATCCGGCAAACATTGCAGGGCGGATAATAAACGCCAGTGCGCTCAGAATCAAAAGCGCCGCCGTGTAAGCGATAGCGTTAACCAAAAGCGTAAAGCTGGCCGTACCCGCACCCATTCCGTCCTTTACCATATAGTAAATCGAGGCAGGTTGTCCGCCCGTTGCGGAAGGCGTGATCGCCGAATAATAAATATCCGCCGAGGAATAAGCGATAGAAGAAACGAGCCTGCCCTTATGCCCGAACTTGCGGCTGATTATATGTATGCACAGCCCCTCGAAGATTATTCCCGCAATCATACACAGAACACTTGCGGCAAGCAGCCACGGGTTACTGTTTTTGATAAAGCTGAAAATATCCTTGAAGTTGAGTTCCTTATTGCTCGTCAAAAGGACTGCAAGTGTAATTCCTACCAACAGCAGCACGAAAGAAATATTCAATATTTGTTTTTTAACGTTCTTAGAAACCTTTTTCATGCCGCTTTTCCGTCAAATGGGTTTTTTTATTATACTATAATCCTATGCGCCCTGTCAACCCGAGAAATTATTGTTGTTTGTCGGCAATATCCAAAATTTCGGAAATTCTGTCCAAATCGTCGCGCGAATAGTAATCAATGTAAATTCTGCCCTTCTTGTCCGTTCCTATAAGGCTGACCTTGGTACGGAAGGTAAAACGCATACGCTCGACGAGCTGTTTCAACTCTATGGAAGCCAACGCGCGTTTTTTCTTCTTCTTTTCGTCGAGAACCTCGGGAGGAATGCTGTACGCGCGTACCTTCTTTTCAAGCTCGCGTACGGAAGTCTGGTTTTTGATTGCGTCGTTTGCAAACTCAAGCTGTTGCTGCGCAGGCAAAAGAACTATCGTTCTTGCGTGTCCTGCAGAAAGCTTACCCTCGGCAACGAGATTCATAACCTCGGGACTTAAATTCAAAAGCCTTAACGTGTTGGCGATAGCAGGGCGCGATTTGCCTATTCTTTCGGCAAGCTCGTCCTGAGTAAGCTTATAATCGTTCATAAGCTGTTTCATTGCCGTCGCCGCTTCTATGGGGTTTAAATCCTCGCGCTGTAAGTTTTCTATTAAGGAAATTTCCTTAATCTGGCGCTCGGTATAATTGCGGATAACAACGGGTATGGTCTTTAAGTTCGCCAGCTGGCATGCGCGGAAACGGCGCTCGCCGGCAATAATCATATAAGTGCCGTCTTTATTGTCGTTTACGACTATCGGCTGAATTACGCCGTGTTCTTTAATGGAATCCGCAAGCTCCTTTAACGCCTGCTGGTCAAAGTTTTTACGCGGCTGGTTGGGGTTTGCGGAAATTTTTTCAAGCTCCATTTCCGCGGCGTTCGCCCTTTCTTCCTCGGTAAACTCGAATGCGTTGCGGTGCTCGAATACGTTTTCGTACGCCGCTTCGGTTTCGCCGAACAGCGCGTCAAGCCCCTTGCCTAATCCTTTTGCCATATTTCACCTCTCAAATTTTCTGGAATTTATTTAAACGTATGTTTGTATTGTATTTGCCTTATTGCTGATTTGTGATGTTAAGTTAATATATAAAGTTACATTGTTATGAGTGGACTTTATTTATTGCTTGGACAAAAATTCCTCGGTCAACGCCTTGTATGCCCTTGCCCCGATACACTTCGGGTCGTGAAGCATAATGGGCAGTCCGTGACTGGGAGCCTCTGCTAAGCGGACGTTACGGGGAATTATAATTTCGTAAAGCTTGTTTTTAAAAAACTTTTTAATTTCGGCGGTTATCTGTTTTGCAATCAAAGCCCTGCCGTCGTACAACGTAATAACAACCCCCTCTATCTGAAGATTGGGATTCAAATGCTGCTTGACGAGGGAAATGGTATTCATAAGCTGGCTTACGCCCTCCAAAGCAAAATATTCGCTTTGCAGGGGAATTATAACCGAATCAGCCGCCACCCAAGCATTTATTGTAAGAAGCCCCAACGACGGCGGACAGTCTATCAATATGTAATCGTAATTTCCGCGAACCTTATCAAGAGCATCTTTAAGTATTCTCTCTCTGTTACGTTTATAGACTATGTCTACCTCCGCCCCCGTCAAATCGACGTTCGCAGGTAGCATATCCAAAAGCTTAACCTTCGTGGGAACGACGTTGTTTGCCACGGGGTCGTCGTCAATCAGAACGTTGTATACCGATTTTTTTAGCAGGCTTTTAGTAAAACCCAAAGCCGTAGTTGCATTGCCCTGCGAGTCTATATCGACGAGCAGGGTTCTTTTGCCGAAAGCGGCAAGATACGCCGCCATGTTAACGGCGGTAGTCGTTTTACCGACACCGCCTTTTTTATTGGTAAATGCTATTATTTTTGCCATTTAATCACCCGTGTTCCACGTGGAACAATCTTATCCTTCGTACCTTTTGAAAGCGTTTTCGGAATGCTTCTGGTCCTCTTCGTCCATATATTTTATAACTTCTTCTACAGACTTGCCTGCAATAAGCATATCCACTTCTTCGGTATATATCGTTTCCTTTTCGATAAGCACACGTGCCATATTGTCAAGCACGCTCCTGTTTTCGGTAAGAAGCTTTCTCGCTCTCTTGTATTCGGTATCGATTATATTACGCATTTCCTCATCGATAACCTTTGCGGTTTCTTCAGAGTAAACATTGTGTGTTTCCATATCTTTGCCGAGGAACACCGTCTGCGAGTCCGAACCGTATGCAATAAGCCCCAGCTTATCACTCATACCCCATTCGGTAACCATCGACTTGGCAATATCCGTAACCTGCTTAATATCGCCGGAAGCTCCCGTGCATACTTCTTTAATTGCAAGCTCTTCGGCAACCCTGCCGCCGAGTCCCATACAGATTCTGTCAAGAAGGAAGCTTTTAGCCATATGCACGTCGTCGTTGTCGGGACGGATCGAAGTATAACCCAAAGCGTTGCCGCGGGGAATTATCGTTACTTCGTGTACGGGATAGAAGTCCTTGCAAAGCTTTGCAATAATTGCGTGACCAGATTCGTGGTAAGCGGTAATTCTCTTATCGCTTTCGGTAACGACGTGGCTCTTCTTCTGGGGTCCCATTTCCACTTTATTAATAGCTTCATAAAGATCGGCATTGGTTATAAAGTTTTTGCCTGCCCTCGCCGCAAGTATAGCGGCCTCGTTTAAAACGTTTGCAAGGTCGGCACCGGAGAAGCCTGCGGTCATGCGTGCAACCGTTTTGAAGTTAACGTCGGTTGCAACAGGTTTGTTGCGGGCGTGAACCTTTAAAATCTGTTCCCTGCCCTTAACGTCGGGAAGATTAACGTAAATCTGCCTGTCGAATCTGCCGGGGCGAAGAAGTGCGGGGTCGAGAATGTCGGCACGGTTTGTGGCCGCCATTACTATTACGCCCTCGTTGGACTCGAAGCCGTCCATCTGCACGAGTATTTGGTTCAAGGTCTGCTCCCTCTCGTCGTTGCCGCCGCCCAAACCTGCTCCGCGGTGTCTGCCCACAGCGTCGATTTCGTCGACGAAGATAATGCAGGGCTGATTCTTTTTCGCCATATCGAACAAGTCGCGTACACGCGAAGCACCCACGCCAACGTACATTTCAACGAAGTCCGAACCTGAAACCGAGAAGAACGGCACGCCGGCCTCGCCTGCAACGGCTTTGGCGAACAGCGTTTTACCCGTTCCCGGAGGACCAACCAAAAGCACGCCCTTGGGAATCCTCGCACCGAGGTCGGAGAACTTTTTGGGCTGTCTTAAAAATTCTACTATTTCAGCAAGTTCAACCTTTTCTTCCTCGGCACCGGCAACGTCGGTAAAACGCACCTTTATATTAGTGGAAATGCGTGCCTTGGTTTTAGCAAAGCTCATTACCTTTCCGGCTCCGCCCATCGACGAGCGTATTATAAGGAAGAACACCACGCACACTACCGCGATTACCACGAAGTACAGAACCGTGGAAACCCAGCTGCCTGCGTTGGGGTTTGCCTGATCGATTTTTACGCCCCAGCTCTGCCAGAGATTCAAAGTTTCGGAATCCCAGCTTTCAACGTTATAAGCGGAAGGTCCGTAGCAGTAGTACGATTTTACGTAGTCGCCCTTAGAATTTTTGGTGTAGCCCGTGTACTCGTAGTCCTTGGTCGAAACCTTCCATATTACAGTCAAGGTTCCCTTTTCGTCATCGGTCACGATAACGCCGTCCTTTACCTTGTACCCTTCAAGAATAATCGGGTCACCCTTGTCGTCTTTTTCGCTAACGCTTACAATAAACTTCTGCCCTTCTTCATTATCTTTAACATAAACGAAAGGTCTGACTGGTTTTTTCTCTTCGTCAACTTTAATTTTAATTTCGTTAGGTTTACCTTCTGAATTGTAGTACTGCGTGTTTTCGACGTAGGTCTGGAAATCCGTTCTGTCGATTTTCTTCGCCCCGCCGTTCATCAGGTTGGTTACTAAAACGGCGACCAACGCAATTACGAGAGCAGCGACGATAACACTGGTTATAATTTTACCTTTTTTGCTCAAAACAAAAACTCCTTATTAAAAATAGATTTCGGCTTTCTATGAAAGCCGTATGCAAGTATTTTAACACAATAACGCCCTGTTTACAAGTATTTGGCGTTATAAATTTGCCTTATCACTGAAATTTTACAGCCTTTTCACCTTAACCCTGAACGGTCTGTCTGTCAGGAAAACAATGCCTTCCCCACCCTCAAAACCCCGTAAGTGTAGTGCGCTATACCAAAATCGCACAGAATTTACGTTTCACGTGGAACTTTCAACCAAATTTTTTAGGGTAATTATTGTTTCACGTGAAACACAAAGCGCGATAAATTGACTAATCTGAGGAAATGTGGATAATTTTTGCAAAATTGTGAATTTTGACGTTAAGTCCTTTGATTGACTCGAAAAATAATTTGAATAATCCCTCGTCTTAAATTTTGCAAAAAATCATAATTTTGAATAAATTTTAAGCGTTTTTAAGCCCTGCAAATTTATTTTGTGTAGTTTTAAAAATAACTATAAACAACCACACTGTTTAATTGTGGAAATTTTGTGGAGCATTTTTTTAAAGATTCTCCCAATCTTCTCTTATTTAAAGGCAAAAGAAAAAAGTTACCCACTTTATTTAGTATAGATTTTAAGCCGCATAAAAATTACTTTCACAAAACCTAAATCTTTTTATTATATTTATTAAAGATAAGGTCAATAACTTACGCGAGGTTTATTGTTATGGACTACTCGTTTAACTTATATAATTCACTGGCGTCGGGCGGAGTTTGCCTTGCACTCAAAAAATCTATTCACGCTACGGGCGAAATGCCCGTTATTTTATGTATCGGAAGCGACCTTTCCGTCGGCGACAGCTTAGGACCTGTAACAGGCACTAAATTAAAGGAAAAGCTTTCTGGACTAAACTGCTACGTTTACGGTACGCTTGCAAAGCCCATTACCGCACACGAAGTAAAGTATATGAACGAATTTTTAAAAGCCACGCATCCGCAAAGTCCGATAATCGCAGTTGACGCCGCTGTTGGGCTTTCGGGCGACATCGGTCTCATCAAAGTTGCCAAACGCGCAATGAAGCCCGGGAGCGGAGCTAACAAAAAACTGAATAAAGTTGGCGACGTTTCTATTATGGGTATAGTTGCCGAGCGTTCCGTATTCAACTACTCTCTTTTTTCTGCAACGCGACTCAATATAATTTATAAGATGTCTGAAATTATTTCCGAAGGCATTGCAACTTTTATATTTGACAGACTTCAGAACTCAGCCGAACAGGTGAGTGCAGCCGCTTTCAGAAGTTTTTTATAATCGTTATAGTGAAAAAAGCCGCCGCGGTTAAAATAACCGCGGCGGCTTAAATTTTAAAGCTCTATAATTTTCTTATTCAGTTTCTTAGCATAATTTACGGTGTAAAACGTGCCGCCGCTTTTCTTTCTCAGAAAACAAACCAGCAAATCACAGCTTTCCGCCAAGTACCTGTCGCGCGCATGCATACAACCTTTATAGTATTCATCGGAAAGTACTAACGTTTCATCACATTGCTTTAATAATTTTTCGTACCTTTCCCTGTTCGCAGCGGTAAACGTTTTAGACTGCTCAGGACAGGGCAGACATGCTATCAGCTTTATGTCGTATTCTCTTTTATGTTCAATCACGCTTTCGGCGGCGGTAAGATCAAACCCCTGTGCCATTCCGCAATAAAAAATTTCAACGCCGTTTTTAATAAGATTTAAAACCACTCTGTCCAAAAGTGCGGCGTCAAAGTCGTAGCAGGATAAAACCCTGTGCCCGCTGAATGCGCATTTCTTATAATTAAAACTCTCTGTCAAAGCGGATTTTTCCTTTCCTTTCCCTGTCCGCGCGGATATTTTTCGGGCGTGGGCTTTACTTTCCTTATTTTTATAAGCGTTCTCCTGCCGCATTCGGGAAGCTCGTAGTTCTCAACTTTTTCAATCTCTCCGCCAAGAACCTTGACTGCATTCAAGGCTTCCTTTATTTCTTCTTCGGCTTCACCCTTATAAGCTATAAAGCTGCCTCCTACTTTTAGAAACGGCAGACAGTATTCGCTTAAAGTGTTCAGTCTGGCGACCGCACGGGCACAGGCAACGTCAAACTTTTCACGCAAATTATTACTATGCGCCCCCTCTTCCGCACGGATATTCAACACTTTTACACAATCAAGGGAAAGCTTGTCCACAACTCCGTTCAGAAAACTGCACTTTTTGCCGGTGCTTTCAATTAAGGTGAACTTTAAATCACCGCGGACAATTTTTAACGGTATGGAAGGGAACCCTCCGCCCGATCCTATTTCTACAACGTCGGCATTTAAAGGAAATTCAGACTCTCCTGCAAGACTGTCTAAAAAATGCTTGTAAAATATACCTTTTTCGTCACAAATAGCCGTAAGATTATATAAATTATTGCAGCTTAAAAGCATATTCTTAAAAGACGTAAATTTATCCGAACATTTGTTTTTAATTATATCTGTGTATTTTTCAACGTTCATACGGTAAAAGTATATCATATACTTTCGGGAAAAACAATTTAAATTTATTCCACAGTAATATTTTTCCACAATTCACAAATTCCGGTGGACAAGTCGTTTTTATTAAAAAACTCTCATATATTTCCTTTTCCGTTAACTTTAAAGCCTATATTCTTTATACCCTTTTCCACAAACAGTCAAGAAAATTATACACTTAATTTTTTATTGTTTTCCACAGGCTTAGCGCTCGTTTTTGTTGCTTTTTTAATATATTTTTGTTAATATAATAAGGAAAAGAAGTTAAGGGCGCGGTTATTCACATATCCACAGCCCCTAATACTATTTATACCATATTAATTTTATAATAAAATAATAAATAAACTTATACAGGGAGAAACGTATGAAAGCAGTTTGTGAAGGTATCGATTTATCGGATGCAGTTTTAAAAGTAGTAAAGGCGTGCGCGTCAAAGACGACGGTTCCCGTCCTTGAATGTATAAAAATTTCGGCAGTTAACGACACCCTCACCCTTTCGGCTACCGACGGAGAAATCTCCATACAGAAATCGATTAAAGCTGAAATTTACGAGGAAGGCGACGTTTGCGTTCCCGGCAGGTATTTTTCGGATTTTATAAAAAAGCTTGAAGGCGTACAGATAACTCTTTCGGCAGACAATAAAAAAATGGATATTAACTATGCCGACAGTCAGACGGATATGCAGATTCTTTCCGCTGAAGATTTCCCCAAAATCGATTTGGATATCAAGGAAAACAGCTTCAAGGTAAAAACTGCAGACCTTAAAAAGTTTATATCCTCCACTTCCTTCTGCTGCGCTACTGACGATTCGCGCCCCATTTTAAAGGGATGCCAGTTTGTAATTTCAGGCGACGACATCTGCGTAACCTCGCTTGACGGCTTCCGTCTTGCAACAGTAAAAGGAAAAGTTGTTTCTTCCACAGGCGATCTTGAAATTGTATGTCCTGCAAGAACGCTCGTAGAAATTGAAAAAATGATGTCCGACGCCGAGGAGTTTACAGAAGTATTCGTACAGCGCGGAATGATTCTCGTTTCCGAAAAGGATACGGTTTTAACTTCCAGACTCTACAACGGGGATTTTATAAAGAAGGAAAACATTATCCCCAAGGACTTCACAACTCTGGTTACAGTCAATAAGGACGCGTTGAAGGCAAGTATTGAAAGAGCTGCCATTTTAGTAAGAAACGACAAAAATAGCCTGATTATTTTCGACGTCAGCGGCGATAAGATAGAAATTTCCTCAAATTCCGATATAGGTAACGTTCAGGAGCCTGTTAAAGCAGTGGTTAACGGTAAGGACGTAAGAATTGCAATGAACTCAAAGTTCATAATCGAAGCCGTTAACGCTTTGACCGAGGATGAAATTTTACTTTCCTTCAACAATCAGATACAGCCGTTCACGTGCGAAAATCTGAAGGACAGGAACGGACTGTACTTAATTTTGCCTGTCAGAACGGCAAATAACGCTTGACTTTGAGTTTTTATAAATAGTATAATAAATACCGCCCAGTTTTCAGGGCTTAAGTTAAACGATAATTATAAAAAAGGAATAAAAAAATGAAAAGAACTTATCAACCTAAAAAAAGACAGAGAAGCAAAGTTCACGGCTTCAGAAAAAGAATGGCGACGACCGCCGGCAGAAAGGTGTTGAAAAGAAGAAGAAATAAGGGAAGAAAGAAGCTTTCCGCATAACCCGTGATTTATAGAAGACTAAAAAAAAACACGGACTTTAAAAAGCTTTTCGGCAGGGGAAAAAGAGTATTTTCTCCCTGTATTACTTTATTGTATTTTCCTTCACGCACGCTGTCTATGGGAATTGCCGTGTCAAAAAAACACGGTAAAGCCGTTCAGCGTAACAGAATTAAAAGACTTTTAAGGGAATCGTTCAGGGAAACGTGCAAAAACCTTACAAAACCGTACGATATTATTTTAATTCCGAAGGTTGAGGAAAGCTATTCCTTACTCTCCTTTAAGAACAGTCTTTCAATCTGTTTCAAAAAGGTCAACGAATGGCAAAAAAACTGAAAAGGTTTTTTAAAACTTTAAGGCGCAAGGTATTTAAACCCTTTATAAAAATGTTTTTAATGCGCCTTATAATTTTTTATCAGAAGCATTTTTCACGCCATACCTGTATGTACAGTCCGACGTGTTCGGAATATATGCTCCGCGCTTTAAACAATCACGGCGTAATTGCGGGGATAATTCTGGGCGGCTGGCGGATATTAAGATGCAACCCTTTCACAAAAGGCGGATACGACCCCGTTCCGGAAAATTATTTTAAATTAAAGTGGGTCAAATAAAAAGCGGTTATTGCGCAAAAAGATTTAAATAAATGGGAATTTCAAACTTGCTTGACAGCGTATCGGTTGGTTTTCTAGACGGCGTAGTTCTGGATAAAATCGGTATGTCTAATCTCAACTGGATAGGTAAAATTATTCAGTGGCTCATAGAGGGCATAGGCATTGTAGGCATAGGCATAATAGTATTTACGCTTATCCTCAAAACTATCGTCCTCCCTTTGGACGTGTTTTCAAGGATAAAAACAAAAAAGCAGTCTTTAATGATGGAAAAAATGCGTCCGCAGATGGAAAAACTGCAGAAGCAGTACGCCAACGATAAGCAGATGTACAGCCAGAAGGTTATGGAGCTGCAAAAGCAGAACGGCTTTTCAATGATAGGCGCATGTCTTCCGATGGTAGTTTCGCTTGTAATATTCATGGTAGTGTTCAGCGCGTTCTCCACCTACTCCCAGCACGCAAATCTTTCCACTTATAATAATATGGTGGAAGAATACAACGCAAGCGTTTCCCAGTACGTCTATACCGACGTTGACAATACGGTAATCCACGAGAACGGTTTCCTCATCGCCGAAACAGACCTTTCCACAAACAAGGTGGAATACAAGGTAAACTTCGATAAGTTTATGGCTTACTACAATGCAGACAAGTCCGAGGACAAGCTTGCTTTGCCGGAAGGATTTTCAACGGTTGAAGATTATTTTGCGTCGCTGAACAGCGAAAGCGAGAAAAAGGAAGCCGTAGGCAACTATATCCGCGTGGGCGCGCGCAAAGCTTCGGCGGCGTACTACCGTGCGAACAAAGCCGGATTTATCTGGGTAGGCAACATTTGGTATCCCGATTCTATGCTTAATAAGGAAGTGCCCAACTTCTCCAAATTCAGCTCGTCGGTATCAAGAGCTGTCGGCAGCGGCGTTGACGCTTCTTACGAAGCTTCGTATAACGAGGTTGTAGCAAATTTAGGCAAAGAATTAAAAACATATAACGGATATTTCGTTCTTATCGTGCTGGCGATAGGTCTTATGTTCCTGCAGCAGTTCATAACGATGCGTTCGCAGAAAGCCGCAAACGACTTAAGTACGGTTGACGGCTCGGGTGCAAAGACCACTAAATGGATGATGATTTTAATGCCGGTAATCTACGGTATATTCTCATTCTTCTACAGTGCGGCGTTCTCAATATATATGATAACCAATACTGTTTTCAGTTTGGTTACTACCCTGCTTATAAATAAAATTTTGGACGTTACTTTCAGGAAAAAAGAATTACAGCAGGTATCAGGACGCGCGGCAGGCGCAAATTCCAAAAACAGAAAGAGGTTAAAGTAAAATGACAGAACAGCTAAACGAATTCACCGCTAAAACGGTTGACGAGGCTATTGCCGAAGGTCTTAATACGCTTGGAATAACTTTGGACGAAGCCGAAATAACCGTCCTCGAAGAAGGCAGAAAAAAGCTTTTCGGCTCGGTCAAGGCAAAGGTTATCGTAAGAAAAAGACGTTCGGACGCCGTCCGCGCCGCTGAATTTATAGACGGACTTATGGAGGTTCTCGGCATAACCGCGGCAACGGAAACCACCGAAGAGGACGATTTTATTAAAATAGAAATAAAAACCACACAGTCGTCAAGGGTAATAGGCAAGCGCGGCGACGTTCTTGACGCCGTTCAGTGTATGGCAGGCGCAGTTGCCAATATCGGCAGAGACGATTATAAAAAGGTCGTAGTAGATTGCGAAAGCTACCGCGCACAACGCGAAGACACGCTGAAAACTCTTGCGGAAAAGCTTGCGGTTAAAGCAGTTGAAAAGGGCAGAAAAATGATTCTGGAGCCTATGAACCCTTACGAAAGGCGCATTATCCACTCCGCCCTTGCGGATAATACCGAGGTGAAAACCATTTCCGAAGGCAAGGAGCCTTACAGATATATAGCGGTAATTCCCAACAACGCAAAACCCTATGACAAGGGTTTAAGATATGACAGAAAGAAACCCGACGGTGAAAAGCGCTTTGAAAGACGCGACAGGCGCGACGGTGACAGACCCCGCGGAGATAGGAAGTTTGACAAACGCGACGGCGGCAGACGTCCTTTGGGCGGCGGAAGCGGCGCAAAACGCGGCAAAAAGGAAATACATTTCGGAACTTTCTTAGGCAACAGCAACTCGCAAAAGTCAGACGAAGCTCCTGCAGAAGTTACGGAAAAAACCGAGGAGTAATTTAGTAGTAACATCGTTCAGTGTGCGTTGTCTCACAAAACGGACTCACGGTTATTCTAAGCATAAGCAAAATAATCTATTTGTTGTCTGTTAAATAAAATTAAATTAATGCTTGATATGCCGAAGTTTTTATCGACGGCAATTAAGATACGGGATGGTTTTCGGCTCAACACATCCTTTTAAAAAAACCGAGGAGAAGCAAATTATAAAATTGCGGACGGTTATTTTCTGCCGTCCGTTTTTTTAAGCCGTAATTTGCAAAAGAACAAAATGAAAAACTTTTTCACCACCAAGCGGCTGTGCCGTGCCGGCGTTATCGCCGCACTGTACGTCGCGCTCACCTACGCTTTCGGCGCAATCGCCTATAACGGCATCCTACAGATACGCCCTGCCGAAGCGCTGACAATTCTGCCCCTCTTCTTCCCCGAAGCCGTGCCTGCGCTGTGGGTCGGCTGTATGCTTGCAAACTTGGGTTCGCCGTTCATTATGTACGACGTACCTTTAGGCGGACTTGCTACTTTGGTTGCCGCGCTTTTAACCTACGGCGCAGGCAGACTTATTAAGAACCGTATTTTGAAAATAGCCGTCGGCGGTTTCTTTCCCATAATTATCAACGCATTTATAATCCCTATCGTCATTGTATTTCTTTGCGGCGGCTCTGAAGGCTACTCTTCCGCAAACGTCGCATACTGGACGTTCTTCGGCTCAATGTGCGCAACGGAAGGACTGTGGATATACGGCTTAGGCACTCCGCTCTTCTTTGCTATCGACCATTTAAGGAATAAGGGAGTAGCGGTATTTCTTGACGGCAAAAAGTCCGCGCCTACGCCAGAGATAAGTCAAACCGAGAATAGTCAGACCGACAATAACGCAATACAATAAGTTGACGTTGCAAAACAAAAGCCGACCGCGCTTTCCGCGCGGTCGGCTAATATTATGGGGTAAATTCTATTATATGCGTTATTTTTTTGCCGTGGTTTTTTTAGCCGCGGTCTTGGCAGGAGCTTTCTTAGCTGCCGGTTTCTTATCCGCAGTCTTTGCCGCGGGCTTTTTAGCCGCCGCTTTCTTTGCGGGTTTTTCGGCAACGGGTGCAACGTAGCAGTTAGCTTTCAGCGTTGCAAGGCAGTCCCAAAGCTCTTGGGGAATTCTGTCCTTAATGGAGTTGTTGTAGTAAGCTTCGATTTCCTCAGCTTCCTTCGACCACTTCTCTTTATCAACTGTTAAAATTTCCTTTAAGGAATCAAGCGTAAAAGGCTTGCCTTCCGCAATGTTGTAATCGAGCTCGGAAATGTCGATATCTTCAGCCTTGGGAACGTAACCGATAGCCGTTTCCTCAGCGTCGATAGGGCTGTCGCCGCAGCGCTTCAATATCCATTCCAGAACGCGCATATTGTCGCCGAAGCCGGGCCACATAAAGTTTCCGTCAGCGTCCTGTCTGAACCAGTTTACGTTGAATATTTTAGGAGGGTTCTTAACCTTTGCGCCCATATCAATCCAGTGCTTGAAGTAGTCGCCCATATGATAGCCAGCAAAAGGCTTCATTGCCATGGGGTCGTGGCGGAGAACGCCCGTCGCGCCGGTTGCCGCGGCAGTCGTTTCAGACGACATTGCAGAGCCTATGAATACGCCGTGGTTCCAATCTCTCGACTGGTATACGAGGGGTGTTGTGGAAGCGCGTCTGCCGCCGAAGATAATTGCCGAAAGGGGCACGCCTTCTTTGGAATTGAAATCAGGCGAAACGCAGGGGCAGTTTTCCGCAGGCGCAGTGAAACGCGAGTTGGGGTGCGCCGCACAGGTTGATTTGTCGTGCTTGTCGAATTTTTCGCTGTTCCAAGGCTTACCCGTCCAGTCTATACAGTGTTCGGGCAGTTCTTTGCTGAGCCCTTCCCACCATACGGTCATATTGTCGGTGTTGAGTGCTACGTTGGTGAATATCGTTCCGCGCTTTGTGGATTCCAGCGCGTTATAGTTGCTGTGTTCGTTCGTGCCGGGAGCAACGCCGAAGAAACCGTTCTCGGGGTTAACCGCCCAAAGCCTGCCGTCCTTGCCTACTCTTATCCATGCAATATCGTCGCCTACGCATTCGATTTTGAAGCCTTTTTCAAGGTAGTGCTTGGGGGGGATAAGCATTGCAAGGTTGGTCTTTCCGCATGCCGAGGGGAACGCCGCCGCAACGTACTTCTTTTCGCCGTCGGGGTACGTTACGCCCAGTATAAGCATATGCTCGGCCATCCAGCCCTCGTTCTTTCCGAGGTAGGAAGCTATACGCAGAGCAAAGCACTTTTTGCCGAGAAGCACGTTTCCGCCGTAAGCAGAGTTTACGGAAACGATAGAGTTTTCTTCGGGGAAGTGCATAATGTATCTCTTGTCGGCGTCAACGTCGCACTTTGCATGGAAGCCTTTTATAAAGTCGCCGTTTTTGCCGATAGCGTCAAGCACCTTTTTGCCTACGCGCGTCATAATGTTCATATTCAGAACAACGTATATAGAGTCTGTGACTTCGATGCCGTATTTCGCAAAGGGCGAGCCTACTACGCCCATCGAATAAGGGATAACGTACATCGTTCTGCCCTTCATCGAACCGCGTGCTATTTCGTTGGTAAGCTCACGCGCTTCTCTGGGGTCCATCCAGTAGTTGATAGGACCGGCGTCCTCTTTTTTAGGAGTACAAATGAAAGTTCTGTCCTCAACACGCGCAACGTCGTTTACCTTGGTGCGGTGGAGGTAACAGTCGGGTAAAAGATTTTCATTCAGCTTAATAAGCTCGCCGCTTTTAACCGCTTCTTCTTTGAGGGCTTTAATCTGTGCCGCGCTGCCGTCAATCCAAACGATATTGTTCGGCTGAGCAAGATTTGCGCTGCTTTCAACAAAGTCCAGAACCTTTTTGTTTTTCGTCAATGCCATGTTAAAATCTCCTTGAACAAAACTTGTTTTCATTCTACATTATACAAAAAGAAAAGAATAATTGCAAATGAAATTCCTTAAAATTATAATCATTTTTAAGCGTGAAAAAACGGCGCAAAATATAATTTACATTTACAATTCCACACCGTCGGTAATTCAACAAATTTAATTATGTTTACAAACTCCGCATTGCGGTTTTCAATCTTTCAAGCGCGGCTTTCAAGGTTGACCGCGGACAGGCGAAATTTATTCTCTCGAAACCGCTTCCGCCTTTGCCGAAAATATATCCGTCGTCCAGCCAAAGTCCTGCTTCGTCGGTAATAAAATTTTCAAGCTCGCTGTCGCTTAAGTTCAGCTTTCTGCAATCTATCCATGCAAGATAAGTTCCCTGCGGCGGAGCAAAGGATAGCCGCGGTATGTTCTCGCTTATGTAGTTTCGGATAAAATCGATATTCTCTTGAAGATAAACTTTCAAACCGTCAAGCCACTTTGCGCCGTGCGCATATGCTGCCTGACAGGCGACAAGCCCCATAATATTCGGCTGACTGTAACCCTGTCCGCCAAGCTCGCGCACGAATTTATTATGAATCTCGTCGTCGGATATGTAAGTGTTTGCTACGTGCAAACCTGCCAGATTAAAGGTTTTAGTGGGTGCGGTACATATCGCGCTTATTTTTTCAAATTCTTTCTTTACGGTTGAAAATACCGTATGATTATAATTGCCGTAAACAAAGTCGGAATGAATTTCGTCCGATATAACGAATACTCCGTGTTTAAGACATATATCCCCCAAGCGTAACAGCTCCTCCCTCGTCCAGACTCTGCCGACGGGATTGTGCGGATTGCAGAGAATAAACGCCTTTACGTCGTTTTCAATAATCTTCCTTTCGAAATCTTCGAAGTCAATTGTGTAATAACCGCCGTCGTTTTTAAGTTCGCTGACGACAAGCTTTCTGCCGTTGTCTGTCACAGATTGAGCGAATGGATAATATACAGGCTGACATATTATAACCGCGTCGTCCTTTTTGGTAAGGATTCTTATAAGCGAGCATATTGAAAAGACCACGCCGCAGGTTATAACGAATTTATGCGGTTGAGTGTTCCAGCCGTGACGGCTTAAAAACCAACCGTGCAACGCGGAGTAGTAATTTTCGTCGGGCTCGGAATAACCGAAAATTCCGTGCTCGGCTTTTTTGTTTAAAGCCGTAATCACTTCATCAGGCGCCTTAAAATCCATATCCGCTACCCAAAGCGGCAATATATCCTCGGGTTTTCCGCGCTCGGCGGCAAAATCGTATTTTAAACTGTTTGTGTTTTTTCTGTCGTATACTTTGTTAAAATCATACTTCATTGCCTGAACGCCTGCCTTAAATCGTCTGTTAAATCCTTCACGTTTTCTATACCTACGGAAATGCGCAAGAATCTGTCGTTAATACCGCGCCGCTCCCTCTCGTCTTTGGGTACGTCGGCATGGGTCTGTAGCATAGGGTAGGTTATCAGACTTTCCGCTCCTCCCAAGCTTTCCGCATATTGGAATATCTTTATTCTTCTTAAAATATTTTCGGCGAGCTCTTTGCTATCCACTTCGAAAGAAATCATACCGCCGAATCCTGTTGACTGCTTTAAGGAAACATTATAGCTTGCGTGGTCCTCAAAGCCTACGTAATATACTTTTTTAACTTCCTTTCTTTCTCTCAGCCACGCGGCAATTTTTTTTGCGTTGTCGTTTATCCTGTCCATACGCAAGGGCAGTGTTTTTATGCCGCGCTCTATTAAAAAACAATCTAACGGCGCAAGGCACGCGCCTATAGTCTTTGCGTAATATATTATCTGTTCGGCAAGATTTTGCGATTTGGCAACCGCAAATCCTGCAAGAGTATCGTTGTGACCGCCGAGATACTTCGTACCGCTGTGTATAACTATATCCGCGCCCAAATCAAGCGGACGCTGAAAATAAGGCGTTAAAAACGTGTTGTCTACTATAAGCAGTAAATTGTGCTTATGCGCAAGGTGTGCAAGTGCGGAAATATCTGAAACCTGCATTAAAGGGTTGCTTGGAGTTTCCGCATAAATTGCCCTTGTATTCTTATTTATAAGCGATTCAACGCGCGCTATATCGCCCGTATCTGCAAAATCAAAGCTCATACCCTCAGCCGAATTGACGTTACGGAACAGGCGCAGGCTTCCTCCGTACAAATCTTCCGAGGCAATAATATGTCCGCCGATAAACAGCTTCATAACAGATGTAACCGCAGCCATTCCTGAAGAAAACGCAACAGCCGCCGCACCGCCCTCAAGTCGCGCAACGGTGTTTTCAAGGTGCGCTCTTGTCGGATTGGAAAGTCGCGAATAGCTGTATTCCGACGGAGCGCCTACACCCTTGTGTACGAAGGTAGCCGACTGGCACACGGGCATAGTCAGCGTTCCCCATTCGTCCTTTTTATTATCGTCCGCATGCAAACAAAGTGTTTCGAATTCCATTTAATCCTCCGTAGTAGAATATACCGGACTTACTTTAAATTTTCAAGCGCTTTTACTAAAGCAAGCGCATCCTTGGTGTAATAATCCGCGCCTATCCTTTTTGCAATTTCTCCGTTAAGCACGGCTCCCCCTGCAAATATGGGGCGGTCACAGCCCGTTTGCCTTAAAACGCGAATAGTTTCTTCCATACTCTTAACCGTAGTCGTCATCAGTGCGGAAAGTCCTATATAGTGAGGCTTATGCTTTAAGTACGCCTGTGCAACGGCTTGCACGGCAACGTCCTTTCCTAGGTCTATTACCTCGTAGCCGTAGGATTGTAAAACGACCTTAACTATGTTTTTGCCTATGTCATGAACGTCGCCTTTTACGGTTGCAAGCATAATCTTTTCTCGCTTTGCCGCACCCTTAGGCAACTTTGCCGTCACTGCTTCAAAGGCGCACTTTGCCGCCTCCGCGGAAGCGACCAACTGCGGAAGAAAAAGCTTACCGCTGTCGTAAAGTCTGCCCACTTCCTGCAACGCCGCAATCAGTATATCGTTTACCACAGTCATTGCATCCTTGGTTTCAAGCTCGTTTTCGCAAAGCTGCGCGGCTTGGTTTTTTATGCCCTTTTTAATGCAGTCGTATAAGCTTGATGCGGCTATATGCTCGGGTTCAGCCGTCCTTAACGCGCTGAACGCGCCCGTGTAATCTTTGAAAATATCTATATATTTTTCCGCGTTTATATCCTCGCCCGAAAGCACGGCAAACGCCTTTACCGCCCCGACCATTTCGCCGTCGAGAGGGTTCATAATGGGCATATTCAATCCGCACGCCATAGCCATAGTCAAAAACGTTTTGTTCAGAAGCCCCCTGTTGGGCAGCCCGAAAGAAACGTTGGAAACCCCCAGCGCGGTTTTTACGCCAAGCCTTTGCACAAGCCGCAGCGCGTCAACCGTCTCCTTTACCAGCTTCTGTTCTGCGGACGCGGTCACAACCAGCGTGTCAATCATTATTTTGCTGCGGGGTATGCCGTACTCTTCAGCCCGTTCCACTATGCGTTTGGCAATTAGAAATCTTTCCTTTGCGGTTTTGGGTACGCCGTTGCCGTCCATAGTCAGTCCCAGAACGACCGCGCCGTATTTTTTTGCAATAGGAAAAATCGCGTCCATAACCGCGTCGTCGCCGTTCACGCTGTTTATGAGCGGAATACCGCTATAGTAACGCGCGCCGGCTTCCACAGCGTTTTTATCCGAAGAGTCAATTTGCAACGGCAAATCTACGTATTCCTGTATTCTTCGGCAGGCTTCCGCCATAACCGCCTTCTCGTCAAGCTGCGGCAGTCCTACGTTTAAATCCAGTATATCCGCGCCGGCTTCGGCTTGCGCCACGGCTTCGTCTATAAGATAGTCGTAATTGCCGTCAAGCAAAGCCTGTTTAAGTTTTTTCTTGCCCGTCGGGTTCAGCCGTTCGCCGCATATCTTAACGCCATCTATATTTACGGCTTTGGTCGCAGAGTTAATTATAGTCGCGCGCGCAATCCTGCGCCGCTTAACCTTGCGTCCGCGGTACCTGCTTATTCTTTTAATAAATTCCGGCGTGGTTCCGCAGCAGCCGCCGACTATTGCAACGCCGCAGTCGATAAATTTTTTTATATAATAATCGAATTCCTCAATATCCAGCACGTATTCGGTTTTGCCGTTTTTTAAAACGGGCAGACCGCGGTTCGGCTTAACCATAATGGGTACGCTGCTGCAAGCCAGCAAACGCATAACTACGCTTTCCAGCTCCTTAGGACCTGCCGAACAGTTCACACCCAGCGCGTCGACTCCCAGTCCTTCCAAGGTATTGGCGACTATTTCGGGCGTGGAGCCCGTCAGCGTTCTTCCCGTGGAATCGAACGTCATAGTCGCAAAAACGGGCTTGTCGCTGTGTTCCTTTATTGCAAGTATACAAGCCTTTATCTCGTACAGGTCGGAAAAAGTTTCGGCAACGTATCCGTCGACTATGTCCTTTGTAATTTCCACAACCTCGGCAAATGCGGCGTACGCCTCGTCAAACGTCAGCGTTCCCAAGGGTTGAAGCATCGCGCCCGTCGGACCTATATCGAAGAGTACTTTTTTGCCTGCGGCGCGTGCGTTTTCAACGGCTTTTTCGGCAAGCTCTTTTATGGTATATTTCCCCTTGTATTTAATCGGATTCAGCCCGAAGGTATTCGTCATAACGCAGTCCGCGCACGAATACGAGCGGTGTATTGCCTGAATAACGTCGGGTCGGGTAACGTTCAAATCTTCGGGCGTTCCCGTAAAGCCCAGCTTTTCAAGCTCGCTTCCCATACCCCCGTCTAAAACGGTTACCGTTTCTCCGAACCGTAACATTTTTCACCTCTTTTTAAGTATTCGCAGTGCGCGGAAATCACGCAGCTTTTGCAGGATTTTTCAGCGCCTACGCCCACCGCAATAATACCTGCCATAGACTTTGAAGGCAGCATATAGTTTGACGAATTTAAGGTAACGCCGATTTTTTCGGGTTTTACAAGCCCGAAAATAAACTTCAGGTCGCATACGTCGCTTCCGCCGTAGCCCGGGCAAAACCTGTAGGACAAATTATCGCCCAAGCCCTTTTCGTATTCGTCTGAAAGGTATTCCAGATACGCGCTTGCGCACGCGTCGAATACCAGCGCTTTCGCCGCGTCCGTGCGGCTGTAAAATTTTATTTTCGCGTCGGCTTCCGCGCCAAGCGTCATTACCGAAAGAAAAACTCCGCTGCAGCCTTTAAGATATTCCTTATACGGACTGTGCGTTAAAAATTCGGGCGGAGTCTGAAAATATTTATAGGTATAACGGAAATGCGCAATACCCTTCAGTTCGTCAAGGCACTGCGCTATAAGCTTGTCGGTTTCCGCGTTTTTCTGCAAAGAGTGAAAACCGAGATATGCGTAAATCTGTTTAATCAGCTTTGAAGTATTCATTTATAATATTTTTCAGTCTTGCGGTAATTTCCGCCGCGGTGTCCGCGCGGTTCATAGTGTAAACGTGAATACCCGGCGCTCCCTTTGCAATAAGGTCGCAAATCTGGTAAACTGCGTAGTTAAGTCCCGCCTCGCGCATGGCGGCAGGCGACGCGGAATAAACTTCTATCATGTTTCTGAACTCTATGGGGATAGTGCTGCCGCACATCGATTTAACTCTTTCAATGTTTTTTACGGCAGTCAAGGGCATTATCCCGGGGATAATAGGTATGTTGATTCCCGACCTCTTCGCCTCGTTTACAAGCCTGTAATAATATGCGTTGTCGAAAAACATCTGCGTTATGAAAAACGACGCTCCGCACTCAACCTTCTTTTTAAGGTTTTCAAGGTCGTCGTAAAGCGTTCGGCTTTCCGCGTGACCTTCAGGGTAGCACGCCGCACCCATACAAAAACCGTATTTTGAAAGATAGCTTTCCAAATCGGAGGCGTGTTTAAAATATTTGCAGTATTCCGAGTCGTATTCCACGGGCTTATCACCGCGCAGAGCCAAAACGTTATCCACGTTAAAGGACTTCAGTTTTGTTGCAAGCCCGTCAATGTCCGACGGCGCGGAAGGTCCGCCCGTAACGTGCGCCAAGGGCTCGGCGCCCGTGCTTTTTACGTAGCCGGCAATTTCTGCGGCGCTGCGCGCGTTGGTTCCGCTCGCGCCGTAGGTTACGCTTATAAAGTCAGGGTTCAGCGCTTTAAGTCCGTCAATCGTGCGGAAAAGCTTGTCCTCCTCCGCGCAGTTTTCCTTTTTCGGCGGAAACACCTCGAAGGACAGCGTTCTCTTTCTCTTTAAAATATCGTCAATTCGCATATTCAAATATCTTCTTCAAAACGTATCGTTAAAAAATATTATACATTATCTGCGTCCATAAAACAATATTTTTGAATAAAATTATTTTTATGCGGCGGTTAATTTATCATAAAAAAACGCAGTTTGCGCCTTTAAATATCTTTAAACCGTACCATTATAAGTATTTATTTGTACAGTCATTAGTTTTATTAATATCCGCAAAGCGTTACTTTAACTCCAAATAGGTTGACAGAACATATTAATTATGTTATATTTATACAAATTAGTTGCAAATATTCAATGCACTATACATAAAATCTGGAAATTATGCATAAATTTTGAATATTTTTAAAGCGTTATAAATAAACGTTGCTGATTTTTATCATTAATTAAGGAGATGAATATGAAAAACAAAAAACTGCTCGTTTTTCTTCTTGCGGCTGTGTCGGTGTCGGCGCTCGGCGCTGCGGCGTGTAAGACGGAAAAAGAACCGGCAAATGAACACGAACACTCCTACACATGGCACTCAAACGCGGCAGGTCACTGGGAAGAATGTGACTGCAGCGACAAAAAGGATGTGCAGAACCACGTTGACGTAAAAAACAACGAAACGAACGCCGACGGTAAAGACGGCAAGTGCGACGTTTGCGATTACGCTTTAAAACAGTCCGTAACGTTCAATATGGGCGGACACGGCACTGCTCCCGATTCGCAGTTGGTTGACTTCGGCGCAACCATAAATAAGCCTGCGGACCCCGAAGAGGACGCGTGGGATTTCCTCGGCTGGTACAAGGACGCGGCGTGCCAAACGCCTTTCGACTTCTCTGCTCCGATTAAAGACGATACCGTTATCTACGCCAAGTGGGAGGAAAACACGACCCCCGGCGAAAGCAAAAAATACGCTTATGAGCTTGAGCTCGGCAAAAATAACCTTCAGTCGATAACGGCAAAGGGTTATATCTATTTCAAATATACCGCCGAGGAAGACGGAAGGTATGAATTCGCGCTCGGCGGCGGCAATAGCGCAAAGTGCTATTTCACGACCGATAAGGACGAGGCGGATATATACTACGGAAACGGTTACGAAAAGGCTAAGCAGGTTTACGATGTTTTCAAGGATGAAACCGTATATATTAAGCTCGCTTGTGCCGAAACGCTTAGTCAAGACGCAAAGGTTAGCCCTGTGGTAACCGCGGTTTATAACGAAGATCTTCCTGCCGACGACTGGCTTGACGGCATCTATACGAACGGAGGAACGACTTTCACTCTTGACAGGGAAGCAAAAACCATTTCGCTTTACGATAACAGTTACCCGTTCAATTACATAGGCGGCTCGTTCGATACTCTTTCTTTTACGCACACAACTGCGCTGGGTTCGCAATACGATACGGACTATAAATTCATAAACAAGAAAAACGGCACGTTCTTAGTAAAGGCTTATTCTAAGCAGGGCGGAGAAAAAACTTGGACCTACGCTTATTACGGTAAAGTTGAAAATCCCGTTGAAAAAAGCTTGTTTTCAGGCGAATATGTGCCCGTAAACGGCAAAAAGGGCGATGGAATTGATAAGTTCGTTATAAAAGAAGACGGTAACGGCTACTACGTTAACGACGGCGTTAACACTTCGGCTAACGGTTCATATGATCCTCAATACGGTATGCTTTTGTTCGGACAGTACATAGTTACTTTAAACGTTGAAAACGGTTCGGCTGTAAGCATAAGCGTATTCAGTTCTACTTTTACCGAATTTGTCGTTTATGAAAGGGTCGGCGACGTATTGCCCGACAAGCTTCCGTTAAACAACAACGATGAATTTATCGGCGATAAATATACCGTACGCGATGATTTCGGTACTCAATATTGGGGCGCAACGGGCAACATTTCAATAAGCATTACCGGCTTTGATAAGGCTTCCAACAAGTACACGGTTTCAGCAAACGGCGTAACGTACGTGCTTGCATTTAAAGGCGAAGGCAACGCGGCTTCAATCGAGGTTTATAACGCAACGGGCGAAACTCTTTTGGATACGCTTAAATATTACTATGTCGAATACCACGATTTGCCTTCCGCGGCAACCAATGAAGTAACTGCGCCTTTGGCGGATTTCAAGAAAGACTTCTACCATTTCGAAGTGAAGGAATCCGGTTGGTATGCATTCAGCAACTTTGACAGCGAAAAGGTTGAGATTTATTATAATATCAATAAAAATTTCCCTACGGCGACGTACTTGGCTAAACTTGTCGGCTCCGAAAGCGTATATCTTGAAGCGGGTTCGGTTGTCGGAGTAAAAAATCTGACTGCGGATAATACGGGTAACGTTACCTTTACCGTCGCGAAAAACGATGCGCCCAAGGGCTTTACGGAAAGCGACCCTTACGAGGTGAACGGCTTGGGTAAAATAGAAGTTGTTACGTTGTCGGCAAGCAGCAATCTTTACGTTAAATTTACCCCTTCTTCGGCAGGAAATTATTTCGTCACAGTTTCGCGTGCAGGTATGGGCGCGGGTACTACGGACTATCACATTAGCTATAGCGTCGGCGGCACGCAAGCAGGCTTTGACTATTCAACGTATAAGTGGCTTGGCGGACTTACGGAAACCAACCATAATTATAAGCTTACTGCAACTTATACTAATCCTATAATGATTGTAGTATACGGAGGCGGAACGCAAGGTGATTTCGACGACGTGGTTGTGACGGTTACGAACGATTATACGGTCGGCGCGGTTAACTTAGGCGAATTCGTTAACGGAACTCCCGTCGGCGGCAAATTGCCTGCAAGCGTAACCGTAAGCGGAAGCGGCACGTATAAAGTATCAGATACGTTCGGCAGTGACCTAGTACTTTCTTCAAGCTCGGCGTTTACCGCTAAAGTTAACGGTTTGGACGTCGAAGTAACTGAAAATAACGGTACTTATACGGCAACCGTTAGCGCAAGCACAAACGTATACGTTGAAGTAAGCGCTGCCGTTACGTTTACCATAACCTTTGACGAAGGTACCGAAAAATATCCTATCCCTATCGATATGTCTGATATAAAATTCACGCACAGCGTCGATTACGGGACAACGTACTTGGCGTTTAAACAAGCGGGTACTTACGTCGTATGGGGCTCCCCTAGCGGTTATTTCTACCTTAACGGAGAATATATCAGCGGCGGCGCGCCTATAACCGTTGAAGCCGGCGACGTGTTGAAGGTAGAACATTATTATGATAAAATTAACGTAAACGTTTCGTGCGCGTTGCCTGATGATATCTTGGGCGAATACAAGTACACGGACGGCGATACCGTCGTTCTTGTCGGGGCAACGGCTTTGACGGTAGGTGATAAAGTTTATTCGCTTAGTGCAATATCGGGTAACGCCTATACCTTTAAGGCTGAAAATAATTCAACCGTTACTCTTACCGTATCCGGTAACGCTCTTACGCTTGACGGTCACACCCTTGCTACGGTAGACAACAGTATATTTACTGAAGATCAGGTGGGTACGTACGTATATAAGGGCTTTATAGATGTAACGTTAACTCTGAACGCCGACGGCACCGGAATTTATAAAACGAACAAGACCTACGATATCGTCGTAACCGAAGTAAGCGCAGGCAACTATCAGTTTGAATACAATAACCGTACCATAGAGTTTACTTTTAACAGCGACGGCAATATCTCGTTAACGGATAGTTCTATGGGCGTAAACGGCGGACTGTTAGTCAAAGAGGCTCCTCCTGCCGCAGGCACGGTTTATACGGGCATACTTTCGGGTGGCGACACTGAAATGGAAATGGAAGTGGAGTTCACTTTATCGGCCGACAGAACTAGCGCTACATTCAGTTTTGTTGGTGAAAGCAGTTATAACGTTACTATAACTGAAAGCGGCGGAACATATTTCTTTAGTTTTAACGACGGTTGGGACGAAAACGCAACGTTCACTATAAACGGAGATTCAATTGTGTTGACGGTTGATTACTACGGAAGCGGTACTCTTACCAAACAGGCGTAAACCGCAAGAGCAAAGTAAAGTAAAAAATTAACAAATTGCAGGCTATTCCGAAGAAATTTCGGAATAGCCATAGCAGTTTTATTGAAGATTATCTTTTTAGCAGATTATGGAAGAAAATTTCTTAAAATTCAAAAAAAAGGTGTGGTTACACATACTCATAAAGTGCATAGCCGCAGGGCTTGCCGCAGGACTCGTTGCGGTCAACGCGGTGCTTTTGCCCTGCCGTCTGTACGCAATTAATCTGTTCTGGCTGTATTACGTTCTTATTGCGCTCGGCGGTTTTGCAATAGGCGGCGGCGTAGCTTTTCTGTTTCTCCGCACCGACGACAAAAAAATAGCAAAGCGGCTTGACAGCGAGCTTCACCTCAGTGAAAGAGTGCAAACCGCGCTGGAATACGGCGGACAGGGCGGCGCAATGTTTGAAATTCAACGTGCGGACGCAAGCTCGGCGCTCGGCGCAAAGCCGAAAAATGCGTTGCGCTTTAAAAATGCAGTAGCTACGGCGCTGTGCGCGGCAGTGTTCCTGACAGGCACCGTCAGCATACCTGTTGTTGCAACCACGGTGCCGGCGGTCTTTACTTCTTCGGAGGACGTTCCGCCCGCCGACCCTCCAAGGGATATTACGGATTGGGAATGGACGGCTTTGGACGAACTTATCGACTACGTTAACTCTTCAAAGAAAGCCGACGGATATTTCAAGTCTGGCGTGGTCGGGCATTTACAGGGTTTAAAGACGGTGCTTTTAAACGGCGTTTCCCAAAGCAGCCTTTCAAGCTTCGTGCAAAATACCGTGACAAATATCCGCAACACCGTAAAGGACGCAAACGAGCGCGGAATTTCCGAAGAACAGCAAACGCTCAATTCTGAAGAAGAAGCTTACGTTATTGCAAAGCTCTATGAAATTTTCTCGCTTCAGCAGAACGGCGACGGCGAGGACGACCCTGATAAAAATCCCGACGAAGGCGACGATCCGAACGGCGGCGGCAATTCAGGCGTCGGACCGGGCGACCTTATCGTAAACGACACCCCTTTCTTCGACCCCGAACTCGGTTTCGTAAAATGCGGCGAAGTACGGTCGGAATATTACGCCCGTGTGCAGCAGGCACTGAACGAGGGAGTAATTTCGCGTGAGGAATGGGAATATATAATGTCAACGTACTTCAGCGATTTAAACTCAAACGACGACTAAAAAAAGAGGTTTAAAATGGATAATAAAGCACAGGTAGAAAATTTCAGCCGTTCGGTTTCCAAAATCAAACAGGAAATCAGAAAGGACTTGGTAGGTCAGGACGATATCGTCAACAACGTTATAATTGCAATAATAGCAGGCGGCAACGTCCTTTTGGAAGGCGTTCCGGGCGTCGGCAAAACAAGACTTGTAAGAACGCTCGGCAAAGCGCTTAAACTCCCCTTTTCAAGAATTCAGTTCACGCCCGACTTAATGCCCTCGGACGTAACGGGCACCAACGTAATCGAAAAGAACGCTTCGGGCAAAATGAACACTGTTTTCCAGAAGGGTCCCATTTTTGCGAACTTGGTGCTTGCCGACGAAATCAACCGCGCAACGCCCAAAACCCAGTCCGCAATGCTTGAGGTTATGCAGGAGCATAAAGTCACCGTTGCAAACCAGACCTATAAAATAAGCGAACCGTTCTTCGTCCTCGCAACGCAGAACCCTATCGAGCAGGACGGTACGTATCCCCTGCCCGAAGCGCAGATGGACAGGTTTATGTTCAAGCTATTGGTGGGCTTCCCCTCCGTCAAGGAGCTTGCGGATATAGTCAATATGACTCAGGTTACTATGGACGAAACCGCGAACGCAGTCGTCGACGGCGAAACGATACTTGCCATGCGCGAGCTTGCTAAGTCCGTGCCCGTTCTCCCCGACGTATTGTATTATGCAATGCGTTTGGTTGCGCGCACTCACCCCGAGCTTGACGATTGCGGCGAAACTGCTAAAAAATATATCAAGTACGGCTGCTCTCCCCGTGCCGGTCAGGCGCTTATTACCGCGGCAAAGGTCCGCGCCCTTATCGAGGGAAGATATAACGTTTCCTACGAGGATATCAGCGCGCTGGCATACCCCGTACTCCGCCACAGAATGAAAATTAACTACGCCGCGATAAACGAAAAGCTTACCGTTGACGACGTTATAGGCAAGCTTTTAGCGGAAAACAACAAGGACAAAGGCACGGGCAAGCTTGACGAAAACAAACCCGTTCCCGAAGAAGCTTCAACGGACACGGCGCAGCCCGAAGCGCAATCGGAAGAACCTAAGAAGAAATCAAAGCTTTTCAAATCCAAAAAACAAAAGGGTAAAACGGACGAAGGCGCGGAAGCGTAACCACTCCTCCCCTCCCCTGCTACATTAATTTATCGGCCGCCGTGTGCGGCGCAAGCAACAGCGTACAATGAAAAATATCGCAATTGACGAAACGTTTTTGCAGCGTGTGGAAATGCTGCAAAGCGTTCTTAAAAACAACATAGCCGGCTTATTCGGCGGCAATCACAAGAGCAGAACGTTCGGTTCGTCCTGCGAATTTGTCGATTACAGAAATTACGTGCCCGGCGACGATATTACCAAAATCGACTGGAACGCCTACGCGCGTTTCGAAACGCTGTATTTAAAGCTGTACCTCGACGAAAGACAGCTTCACACCAAGATATATATCGACGTAAGCCAGTCAATGAACTTCGGCGACGGCAAAAAAGCCCGGACGGCTTTACAGATTGCCGCGACGCTTGCCTACCTTTCGGTAACAGAGCTTGACAGGGTTTCTGTCTTTACGATAAGGAACAGCGAGATAACGGAAATTATTTCATCGCTGTCCGGAAGGGAGCGTTATTTTGCGGAAATTACCAAGCTCAACGATATTGAGTTTTCCGGCGACTGCTTTATAAGCGAGGGCATAATGCCCACGCAGGTCGGCTACGGCGACGGGCTTTCGATTATTATTTCCGACTTTTTGACCGACGCAAACTACGAAAACGCTATTGACTATCTTGCGGATAAAAAGCGTGATTTGCTTTGCGTGCAGGTATTGACCGCGGAAGAGCTTAACCCCAAGGTGCGCGGCAAGAACATTTTTTACGACAGCGAAAATCCGCAGAAAAGCTACCAAAAGAATATCAATAAAGATATCATTAAAGCTTACAGGGCGGCGGTGCAGTTCGTGCAGGACAGACTGCGCAATTATTGCAATGCACGCGGTGCGGAATACGTGCTTGTCAAGGACGATAAACCCGTGGACGAGATATTCTTCGAACAGCTCACGGCTTTGGGGGTGATGAAATGAGTTTTTATTATCCCTTAGGACTTTTAGGGCTTTTGGGTATCCCCGTTCTGATAATAATCTATATAATCAAATCAAAGTACACAGAACAGACCATAGCCTCCACTTATCTTTGGGAGCTGAGTGAAAAGTTCTTAAAAAAGAGAAAACCAGTATCAAAGCTTACGGGTATCCTCGCGCTTGTTCTGCAGATACTTGCAATCGTAGCGGCTTCGCTTCTTATTGCGCACCCCGTGTTTACAATTCCCAATTCGGCAAACGACATCTGCTTTATCCTCGACGGCTCGGCAAGTATGAATATGAGTAGCGGCGGTTCAACCAGATTCGAAAGGGCGCAGGACGAAATAATTTCGATTATTGACGATTCTCTCGGCGGAAGCACGTACTCCCTTTTGTTCGTCAACGACGGCGTAAGCGTTTCGTTCGAGGGCGTTTCCGACAAGCAACAGGCTAAAACCAACGTCAGGGCTTTAACCGCCGGCTGGACTGCGCACGACTGCGCTTCTGCAATAAACTACGCCCAGACATATTTTGACGGCAACCGTTCCGCGGTGTTTTATCTGCTGACTGACAAGGAATACCAAACGCAGAACGTCACGCTTATTAACGTTTCAAAGGGCGAAAACAACTTCGCGCTTTCAGAGTACGGTTATAAATATACTGAAGAAGGTCTTTGCGGCGTCGGCAAGGTAATATCCTACAACGCCGACGCGGCGCTTACGATAGAAATGCTGGCAACCGTCGGCGGACAGGAACAGAAAGTTGCTCAAACCGCCGTCGAGGTTAAAAAAGGCGAGCCTGCCGATTTTGAAATTCAGGCAGGTGATATCGAATATACTTCTCTCCGTCTGCGCATATCCGACAAGGACGCGCTTGCGGAGGATAATACCGTCGTGCTGTACGACGGGGAAAAATCGCAGGACAGGAAGGTCTTAATTGTCAACGCGTTAGAGGACGTTTCGTATTTAAGGAATGCGATGCTTATTTCAGGCAAAGCCGAAGTAGAGGTTGTCAGTCCGCGCAAATACGAGGAAGGTTCGTTTTCAGGCTACGACCTTTACGCGTTCAACGGCTACACGCCTGAACGGCTGCCTGTAAACGCGGCTATCTGGCTAATAAACGCGGTTGACGGCACCGGCTCCGGTTCGGGCATAACCTTCAGAGATATGCAGGTTCCTAGGGACGAAACGGGACCCGACAGCTACTATACTCCGCAGTATACCTCGGGCAGCTCCGCGCAGGAAAAGCTTTTAATGAAAGGCGTTATCGGCGTTGACGTTGCGGTAAGGGAATATGCAAGGTACGGCGTTCCGCGCAGCTTCATATCGTTAATGAAGGTCGGCGGCGATTCGCTCATTTCCGCTGGTCTTAACGAAAACAACGACAGGGAGGTCGTCTTTGCCTTTGAAATAGGCAAATCCAACCTCGGAATGCTGGTTGACTTCAATATTCTTATAAGCAATTTAATGAACTACTCTATCCCTTCCGTTATCGACCAAACGGTCTATACCTGCGGCGACGTAATGAACGTGAACGTAGTTCCCGGCTGTCAGAGCATCGTAGTTACAACGCCTTCGGGCAGAAGCACTACCTTGGATACGCTCGGCAACGATATATGCGAATTCAATCTTACCGAAACGGGCACGTATACCCTTTCGGTAAAGGATAACCGCGGCGAAAAGTCGTATTACGCTTACGCGTGCGTTCCCGAAGAGGAAAGCCGTTCCGAAGGCGGCGGCGCGCTCCTTTTAACGGGCGAAAGGGAAAACGTTCATTCGGACGGCTTCTACGACAGCTTACTGGCTTTCTTTATAATCATTTCATTGCTGCTGCTTGCAGACTGGGGGGTGTATTGCTATGAACAATATCAGCTTCGCTAACCCTTGGCTGCTGTTTATCGCCCTGCCCCTATTGGCGGCGGTTGCGGTGCCGTTTGCAATTACGGTAAGAAAGGACAACTTAAACTTCCATAATGCGGCGTCGCTTGCGCTCCACGTTGTTATCTGTATTTGTATAACGCTTGCCGTAAGCGGTATGTCGTTTGAAAAAGTAGTTACCGAAACCAACGTATACGTCCTTGCGGATATTTCTTATTCGTCTGAGCGCAATCTTGACGAGGTACAGGAAAATATAAATAAAATTTCGGCAAAGCTGCCTAAAAACTCCAAGATGGGCGTAATATGCTTCGGCAGAAATTATCAGATGATTGCCGACCTCGGTGAAAACATACCCGACGTGCATACGGCTGAGAGTGTGGACAGAAGCGCAACGGACATAGCTTCCGCGCTCCGCTATGCCGGCAATCTTTTTGACGACGACGTAATAAAGCGCATAATCGTAATAACCGACGGCGCAGAAACCGTTTCGTCAAGCAATATCATAAGGGTCGTGGGCGCGTTGCAGGATAACGGCGTTTACGTTGACGCGGTGTTTATAGACGACAATATAGACAAAAGCGTAAGCGAAGTGCAGATTGATGGAGTTGAGGCTACCGCCTCGACCTACCTTAACAAGAGCGAGGAAGTAAACGTCCTCGTCAGGGTCAACTGCGGCACGGCAGACGGCGAAAAGAAAGAGCGCACCAACGGCTACGTAAGTCTTTATAAGGACGGAGTGTTCGTGCAAAAGCGTTCGGCAAGCTTTTACGACGGACTCAACGTTGTTACCCTTCCCCTGTCTACGGACAAGAAGGGCAGCTTCGATTACGAGGTCAGGGTCGAAACGGCGGAACCAGACGGCGACACTTCGCTATACAACAATACCTGCCTGTTCTCGCAGGAGGTCACCGACGAGTGCAACGTTCTGTTTATCGGCGGCAGTGAAAACGATATTTACGCAGGCAGGGATATCTACGGTTTAAACGGCGTTAAATACGTCAGCAACGCGGCGGAGGTTCCGCTGTCGGTTGAAGAGCTTTGCATATACGATGAAATAGTTCTGTGCAACTTTGACGTGCGTACGGTAAAATCGTGCGGTATGTTTACTTCCAGTCTTACTTCTCTTGTCGACGATTACGGCAAAACGCTGACCACCTTCGGCAATACCTTCGTACAGGAAGACAGCGGCGAGGACAGCGCGGAAAATCAGGCGTTGCGTACTTTGGCTGACCTGCTTCCCGTTAATATTGGCAACAGCGATCAGGATACGCGGCTCGTCGCAATCGTTCTGGATATATCCCTGAGTATGAATTACGAGGGGCGCTTTCAGGTTGCAAAACGCGCCGCAAAAGAAATTTTAAAAATGCTCAACCCTACCGATATGGTAATGCTTGTGAATTTTTCGGGCAGCATTACCGTCGGCGACCCCGAGTATTTAACATCGGTTAAGGCGCTTACGGATAAAATCGACGGCTTCACCGCAGAAAACGGCACAGTCCTCAGCGCGGCGCTTCAACACACGTATGAAGAGATGCCGGTGCGCTTCCACGATAAACAGGTAATAATAATTTCCGACGGACTGAACCCTGCGCAGGCAGGCAGCGATGCTGCAAATGCCGAGAACGCAGCGGCAAAGGCTTGGGCGAGGCGTATGTCGGAAGATAACATTGCGGTATCGGCTATAGGTATTTACCCCAAAGAGGATGGAAACAGCCGGTTAAATCAAATCGTTCATAACGGCGCTGAAAGCAAAAGGGCGTTCTATAAGTATATAGAGAGCGAAAGCGATATTGACGTCGTAATTCAGAGCATCGGCGAAGAAATGGAGCAGATTGAAATAACGGGCGACAATTACGACGTAACCGTGCGCCGCTGGGGCGAAGACGTTGTCAGCGGAGTAAGCGGCATAAGCGCGGTAGGCGGCTTTTGGTATAATTCCGCAAAAAGCACTGCACAGACCGTGCTGACTGTAAAATATTTCAGAGACAAGGGCGTAACCGCGTTCGACGTTCCGTTATACGCGTACTGGAGCGGAGGCGGAAAAGGCAAAGTCGTTTCCTTCCTCTCGGATATTTCTTCCGACTGGACGGCAGGCTGGGTATACGGTACGGGCGGAGAACAGTTTCTGGCGAATATCCCTGCGGCAACCCTGCCCGACGAGCGAATTACTTCGCCGTTTATAGTAGAAGTCGAAGGTAGCGGAAATTCCACCACGGTTTATGTTAAAGCTTCGGGCTCTCTTCAGAACAGCTCGGCGTTTACGGTCACGCTCACCGACCCCGACGGAATGGTCACGACAAAACAGCTCGCTTTTGATTCAAGCACGTATTTTGCAACCTTCTCAACGGACGCTCCCGGCAGATACAATGTTCACGTAGATTATGCCTACAACGGATTAAAGTATCAGTCCGATACACAGTTTTCCGTATCGTATTACGCCGAATACGACAGCTTTACAGCTTACAGCAAGTCGTACCTTTACAGGCTGCTGACGGAAAACGGCAAGATATTGGAGCTTGACGAAATCAAGACGATTGAGAATACCGATTCTGCGTATACTTCTTATACGTTCAAGTTTACTCTTCCCCTTATGGCAATTGCCGCCGTTGCGTTCGTTGCGGAAATTATCATAAGACAGCTTAGGTGGAAAGACGTAACCTCGTTCTTCTCGGGTCTTTTCAGGAGGCGTAAATGAAAAAGAAATTTTTAACGTTAATAATTGCTTTTCTCTGCGCGCTTATCTGCCTTTCCGGCTGCGGTCTGGGAAGTTATATCGAAAACAACAACAAAACGGATACGCCCAATAAAACCGACCCCGAAAATCCGCCCGACGACCCGAACGACCCCGGCGGCGATAAACCGCCCGCGGACGATAAGCGATACGTCGTAACCGTATATCTCGGCACGCAGGTTTATAAGCCCGCCGACGAGGAAATTTACGTAGTCTGGAGAAACAACTTCAGCGTTGAAAGAGTTTTGCTTGGCGAAAACGGCACGGCGGACGCGGGCGAGCTTGACGGTGATTACTATATTTATCTTGAAGGGCTTTCCGACAGATACACCTATAATCCCAGCGCATATATGGCGACCAGCGAGGAGCGCAAGGTTTCCCTGCTTCTTACTACCGTCCGTTCCCCCGAATCGGGCGACGGAAAAGGGATGTATTCAAGCGAAGGCTGCTATCAGATAAAGTACGACGGTACTTACCGCAGCGCCGTTACGGGAAGCAGCAGCGTACTTTATTATGAATACAAGCCCGAAGCCGCAGGCTACTATTCGGTAACTTCTTGGGTCAACGCATTTGAAAACGAAATCAATCCGTATATACAGCTTTACAACGGCACGATAGGCAGCAAGTGGTTTGACAGACAGCTTGACGGAGGCGGCTTTTCCGTAGACGGCGGTTACACTAAAAACTTCCGTTACGAATACCGCATAGACCGTAACGAAGTCGGGCACGCGTTTACGTTCGCAATAGGCGCGGAAAGCAAATCGGGCGACTACCCCGTACACGTGGATTTTGCAATTACCTACGAGGGCGAATACGTAAGCTCAAACAGCGACGTAAGGGTTATCCGCGCACAGGAAGCGAGGATAAAAGCAAGCGAAAAGGGCGCGGACGAAGTATTCACTTACGCCGACTTGGGCACTAAGAATTTCGACGCGAACAATTTCAAGCTGAACGACAACACCGGCTTTTATCACTATTACAGTGAAACGCTTTACGGCGGCGACCCGTTCGGGTACGGTGAAAACTTCGGTCCTATTTTGTGCTGTGCGCTTACGGCTCCCCTTCCTTCGTACACAATTACAACGCTTTACAACGCGAACGCCGCAGGGCTGGGGGGCGGAAGCAATTACCTGAGAATGTATAACGTGTGGATTGAGGAAGAGCAGAAGTTCGCCGTATTCGACTACACCGCCTTCGTTAGGGAGGACTATTACAGGGTCTGCAACAGCGAGGGTATGTGCTACGTAACAGAAGAGCTGAAAGACTTTTTACAGACCTATGCTGAAAGGCAATCGCTGTATACCGACGGCGTGGGCGCCGGCGACGGCACGCCCGAAGCTTTGGGCTATACCGCAAATCAGAACGCGCTGTGGCTGTTTGCGTGCGGCGTATATCTTAAAACGACCTAAATTAAATCATCGGACTTGGTTCTGCCTTCGTCCGTAACGAGGTGAAAAATGAAAAAAGAGATAAGGAATATTCTCGTAATTATCTTAGCTGTGGCTGCGGCGGTCTGTGCCGCGGTCGGGCTTGCCGCCTGCAAAAACGGCGACGAGCTTAAAAGCCTTTCAATCGAAAACGCAAAAATCGACTTTATGATCGGCGACGAATTCACGTTGGGTGACGATTGCGTAATTTACGCCGTCTACGGCGACGGAACCAAAAAGGATGTCACTTCCGAAGTTGAAATAAGAAAAGAAAACGGCTTCGATATGGACGTTGCAAACGATTACCAGATTACCGTAAGCTACGGCGGAAAAAGGGAAGTTTACACTATTTACGTAAACGATTTTAACAGCGTTCTTCGTAAAATAGAGCTTGACACCCAAACCGTCAAAAAGCAGTACGCTCTCGGCGAAGAAATTTCTTTTGACGGCTTAACGCTTATTCTTACTTATGAAAACGCCCAGAACAGACTGGTTATTTCAAAAACCTCCAGTCTTAAAAACTTCGACGTTGAAGTCAAGGCGGAAAACGGCACGGTATCGGAAGAGATTTTCACCGTCCTCGGCAATTACACCGTTACCGTTTCGCAGGGCAATGTAAAGGCAAGCTATACGGTAAACGTAAACGGCATTAATATTTCAACCGTTCAAAGCGCACTGTACGTCGGCGGTATATTTAAAACCGAGGTAGCTTCGGGCACGCAGAAGGTTGAAGGCTCGCTTCACGGCGGTGATTATTTTAACGATTCCGATTACGAATATAAGTTCGGCAAAAACTATACTTATTTAAAGAATACCGAAATAAGTAGAACGTGGGTACCCGACGAAAACAATCCCGAAGTGCTTAAACCCGACCCCGTTATAACGACGGAAATTACCGAATCGCATTTCAGTATGGACGGAGACGATATATTCTGCGCTAGGTTTGAAAACGGTACTTTTGTTTCCAATCCCTCTTTGCAAGCCGCAATGATGAACGGTGCACCCAACTCTCTGTGGTATTCTTTCTTAAGAGTATACGGAATTGAAGATACTTTGGCCGAGCTGTATAAGGCGGCTAAAGAGTGTACCAATAAGGACCTTACGGAAACGGCGGACGAAGCAAACAGGAAGTATTCCTTCAAGTTTTCCGGTCTTGTAAATCACACGTCGCGCCCCGACTATTATGAAACCGAAGTAACCTTCACTTTGGGAGAAAAGTATAATATCGAAAGCGTTACCTATACCCAAAAGTATTGGGAAAATAACGAAACGGCTTCGGGCGCGGATTGGTATGAACCGAGCTTCGTAACCGACGAAAACGGACGTACCGAACCTAAAAAAGCTTACTCTAAAAGCACACGCGTTACCGTGGTGCAGTCCGTCGGCGCAAGGGCGGAAAGCAACCCTTACTCCAAGGATATGTTTGCGTTTAAGTCGTTCTCGCTTAAGTGTAACGGTGTTGATTTGGGCGATAACGGCACGGTACAGTGCTCGATGTCCATCCCCAATTTAGTTATCCAGATTTCGGATATAATGCCCGAAACTGCGGACTTCAATCACGATGCAATGCTGTTCAGCTTCGAAGGCAACCGTTTCGGATATCAGAACAGCTCGGGCGTGCCCGTAGGACCGGCAAGGGGCTTTCTTGCATACCGCACGGGCAACACAATAAACGTCACGCTTTTAAACGGCGGTAAATGGGTTCTGTATATCAAAACCGCGGAAATTGAAAAATCAATCACCTTCGACGTTTCGGGCAAGGCTCCCGTAACAATGGACCCGTATATCCGCAACGACGCGTCGGGTACGTTCTACACGGGCGGTGAAAAAACCGTATCCCTCGTCGGCTCGGTATATTTCTACGGTAACGTCAGCTTCGGCGCGGACAGCAGTCAGGAAGCGGCAGTGACTTCGTCAAACGCATCAACTGCGGTTATCGAAAAAACTATCGTTAACGACGTCAGCTGTTTCAAATTTACGGCAACGGCTGCAGGCGAATATAAAGTACGGGTCACCTCTTCTTCAGATCCTTCCGTATACTGCGATTTTACTTTCACCGTTAGCGAAGCGCCCGATTTCGCGCAGCTTCTTAACGGCACCTATACCGCTACGGACGTTGCGGACACCGTTTACGAGGTCGCGTTCACCCCGTCAAGCACCGAAGAACCTTTCAGCGGAACGGTAACGGTAACCCAGACTACTGCCGACGGCGAAGAAAAGAGCCAGACCTTTACGTACAGCGTAATAGTTGAAAGTATGGAAATTTCGCTTGTAGAAGTTTCTGGCACCAAGCTCGGCGTTGATTTAAGCGTAAACGCTGCAGGACAGCTGGTGCTGAACGACGTTTATGAAAACGACTACGTGTTACAGCGTAAAGCATAAAATAATATAAAAAGCCGCGAAAGACGTCACGCTTTTTATAACGAAATAGAATTAATAAGTTGTGCTCAGACAAAATAAAGGCTCTCGGAAATTCACTCCGAGAGCCTTTTATTTATAAGCGTGTAAGCTGTGTTTTACGTCAGCTTTTATTTAATCGTTTAAGCGCTTTTTCAGCGTCCTCGTCGTCCTGTTCGGCGGCTTTTTTGTACCATTTCACAGCTTTTTCAAGGTCTTTCTTCACGCCTGAGCCATTTTCATAGCAAACAGCTAAATTGTACTGCGCAAGTATATGTTCCTGTCTTGCCGCTTTTCCGTACCATTGCGCGGCTTTTTTAAGATTTTTTTCTACGCCCTTGCCTTCTTCATAGCAAACGGCTATATTGAACTGCGCGCGCTCTTCGCCTTGCTCCGCCGCACGCTCATACCAATACGCGGCTTTCTCAACGTCTTTTTCTACGCCCACGCCGTCTTCATAGCATATAGCTAAAAGATATTGTGATTCAATATCGCCGCCGATCGCCGCTTTATTATGCCAGTACGCCATTTTTGCGTCGTCTTGTTCTACGGCTTCACCGTCTGCATAATAAAATGCCAAGCGCTTCTGCGCTACTACGTTGCCGTTCTTTGCCGCCTGCTCGTACCAGTATAAGCTCTTTTCCAAGTCCTGCCCCGAGTAATATCCCGTCTGATACCAAAGCCCCAAACGGTATTGCGCTTCGGCGTAACCGTTCTTTGCCGATTGCTCATACCAATACAAGACTTTTTCTATGCAATTTGTTTCGTCAGTCAAGCCGTGTTCGCAAAACGATCCGTACTCATACTGCGCTTTTGCGTTTCCTTGGTTGGCGGCTTGCCCATACCAATAAGCGGCTTTTTTCATATCTACGTTGCCGTCCGTGGCGTTTGCATAATAATTCGCCACTTTCATTTGCGAATCTACGTTGCCTTGCTCGGCGGCTTTCAGCTCATCGTCCAAGTTAATATCAAGCCCGTATTTTCTGTTATATTCCTCTTGTAATCTTATTATTTCGTGTATCGTTTTGATTCCTTCGATCGCTTCTCTGTCGCCTTGTTCGGCGGCTTTGCCGTACCAATACAGCGCCTTATCATAATCTTTATCCACACACATACCGTAGTTATAGCCGTTTCTGTAATTACAGCCCAACCACGCCTGCGCATTCAAATATCCCCGATTCGCCGACTGCTCGTACCAATATAAAGCCTTTTCGAAATCTTCTTCCACGCCGTTGGCTTTATGATAGCGCAAAGCCAGCTTGTACTGCGCCTCTGCGTCGCCGCTTTCCGCCAGCTTTAACAGTTCGTCAAAACTAAGTTCGCTTAAATTGTTTTCACCGTTTTCCATATTTGTACTCCGTCAAACAAATTTTATCGTAAGTTGATTATATCATAAAAATGAAAGTAACTCAACTTTTTAAATTCAGTTGAAATTATAAATCGAGACCATAGCACAATTCTGCAAGTAATCTAAGTTCGTCCGCGAAAAAAGACGCGGCCTGACGTCGCGTCTTTTTATCTCATATCTGCGGCTTCCGGAAAATTATAAAGGCAGATCTTTTTTCTTGAATCTCAGGCTGCCGGCTATATAACATACAATGCCTACAACAATCAGAATTGCCCATTTCCATATAAAAGCCGTTGTGCCTTCAAGGATGGAAACCACGTCGAACAATGATATAATCGAAACATAGTTAAAGGCGTTCAAGGCTTCCATTCTTATGATAGACGGCAGAACGGGCGAACCGAACAAGCCAAGCATAGTAGCGACGAGGAAGAACATATTAAGTCCGCCGCCGAGCGCCATTGAATGCTTGCTGCGGTTGAAGCAGCACGAAGCAAGGAAACAGATACCGCTCATGGCGAACATTACGAAGAACGCGCCGAGATTGATAAGCGCCAATTTTCCGTAAGTCAGCTCCGTTGCTACGTCCACGGCGGCAAAACAAATCATACTGGTTACTGTCGTTAATATGAACATAACCAAAATCGAGCTGATAAGATACGCTGCCTGCGTGAAGGTAACTTCCTTTCGTTTGGTTCCGGAAGAAAGTATATACGCCATAGAACCGCTGTCAACCTGCCCTGCAATAAGCGCGTTGGAAGCCATAATCATATAGATGATGGGCAACAGCAACCCTGCCATTTTAAAGAATACAGAGCCGATCAGCGCGCCGTATAAATCCGCCTGTCCTATTTCCTGCAAAGCGTCGGACATATCCTTCGGCAAAGCCGAAAGCAATCCGCCGGATAAGTTTCCGATAATCTCCGCTTTAATGCTTTCTGTCGTTTCACCGTCTTTGATGTTTTCAAGCCTGTATGCAAGGTTAGCCCTGTAATTTACCAGTACCTCCAAAGACTTTTGCTTTACGTTGCCGTAATCGCTGAATCCGAACTCCTCGTATTTTTCCATTGTAATTCCGTAATCGGATAGAATATCGAGCACGGCTTGAATATTTTCTTCCTTTACCATATTGCCGGCAAGGAATACAGAGCCGTTTGCCATAACGTACTTTTCACGTTCTTCCTTATGTCCTTCTTCAAAAACGGTGGGAAGCAAAGCGTCGTATCTGGGAGCTTCTTCCCCGAGTTCTTTATAAAAGCTGTCGAACATATACGTTCCGTCGGCTTGCAGCGGATTAAGTATATAGAACATTACGCCTTTTATTTCCTGCGCTTCCTGCGAATCCTCGGCATAGCCCTTTGCCGCAATGACCGAGGCATAATATACCTGCATATCTTCCGCCGCAGCTGAATATGCGCTTACGCTTGCAAGCTGTTTAGCTTCCGCCTCGGACTTGCCAGACTGCAAAGCCTGCGCATATACGGCAACGTATTTTTCTTTAAACTTTTCGTCAAAACGCTCAAGCGCGCCGTTTGCGAGCTCGTAATAATTCATTGCCCTGCCCTGTATCTGCGAATCGAGTTCACCCTTTATAATTGCGTCCTCAACCACGGCTTTTGTTTCGCCTAAATTTCCGTTGCCCGAAATCAGCATAACGCAGCAAAGCATAAAGCATACCGCAGCGGTAATGATAATCCACATAATGCCGTTTGCTTTGCAGGATTGCTTGAATAACGATTTACTGAACATTTGATTTAATCTCCTTTTCACGGTTTAATACTTTTTTAAAATGCTTTTCCAGATTGTATTTTACTTCCGTAATGAACTTTACCCGATATTCTTTCAGATCGCGGAATAAGCCGTTAAGCTTATCTCCGGAAATTGAAATAGTTACCTGATAGTATTGCGGTTGGTCCCTTATAACCTCATAACCTGCCGCCTTGAATCTGCGGTAATCAGCCTCTTCAACAAACTCTATTTTGTATTCCTTGATTTTACGGTTTCTGATGTCCTCCAGAACGGCTATATCCTCAATTCTGCCGTCCCTTATAAGGGCAACCCTGTCGCACGTTGTTTCCAGCTCCTCGAACATATGGCTGCTCATAAAAATCGTTTTGCCCTTTGCATGCTCGGCTTTTATGATTTCAAGGAAAGCGTCGCGCATAAGCGGATCCAGTCCCGTAGTCGGCTCGTCCAGAATAATAATTTCAGGGTCAGCCATAAGCGCCGCCACGATTGCCGTCTTTTGCTTCATACCTTTGCTCATACGTTTTAACGAAGCGCGCGGATCAAGCTGCAGCTTCTCTATAACGTATTCTGCATAGGACGTATCTGAAACGCCTAAAAATTCCGCTTGGCTTTTCAGAAATTCCGTACCTGTGGGCAGGTCGGGGAAGGCAATTTCCCCGGGCACGTATCCAATGCTTTTAACTATCTCGCTGGAATGCGTCCACGCTTCCAGACCGTTTACATAAGCCGCGCCGTCCGTAGGCTTCAAAAACCCCATAATATTGCGGATAGTGGTCGTTTTTCCGCTGCCGTTCGTTCCGGCAAATCCTAGCATTTCACCCTTGTTTATGGAAAGGTTTATGTTAAAGATTCCGCGGCCTTCACCGTAATCTTTGGTAAGGTCTTTTATTTCGATAACCGTTTGCATTATTGTAAAGCACCTCCGAAATTCTTGTCTTCCTTGTAATAGCTCATAAAATAGTCTTCAAGCGTTTCCTTCAAGTGGCTGAAATTACATACCGAATACTCGGACAGCGTTGCGACAACCTGATTAATAAATTTATCGTCGGTTGATATGATAACGCTTTTCTTTTTCGGGTCGTTTCCGACAGCTTTTAAAATTTTACTCTTTCGGCTGTTATCAATGAATTTAGCATAATTTGCTTCGTCAGTAAATACAATTTCATAATTTTTCTGCGATGCGTGCTTTAAGTCGTCCGCAATAAAATCGGAAACTATTTTTCCGTCCTTGATTATGGCAATGCGGTCGCAGGTCGCGTCCACTTCTGAGAAGATGTGGCTTGAAAGCAGAATTGTTTTTCCGCGTTCTTTTTCGTGTCTGATAAATTCGATAAACGTTTCCTGCATAACGGGGTCGAGTCCGCTGGTCGGCTCGTCAAGTATAAGTACATCGGGGTCGCTCATAAACGCGGTTACTACCGCAAGCTTTCGCTTTACGCCCAAGCTCATCCGCTTTGTTTCGCCCTCGGGATTAAGTTCGAATATTTTCAAAAGATAATTGAGATGCTCTTCATTATGACGCTTTTGTAAATTCTGCATCATTCTTATAAACTCCCAGCCCGTTAAACCTGCCGGCAAAGCAATTTCACCGGGAATATATCCTACGTTTCCCAAAATTTCGAAATATCTGTCGAACGTGTCTTTACCAAAAATTTGCGTTTGTCCGCTCTGCGGTTTTGAGAACCCCATTAAATGTCTGATTGTGGTTGATTTGCCTGCGCCGTTCGGTCCGAGAAAGCCGAACACTTCGCCTTTTTCAACCTGAAAGGAAACGTCGAAAACTCCGCGCCCCGAACCGTAGTCCTTCGTAAGATGATTTACATTTATTACGCTCATATAAGCTCCTTTTAATATTTTTGTTTGCCATAAGTTTGTTCAATCGGTTTTGTCCGCAAAATCATTTGCGTGACATCGAGTCGGGAAAATTATCCGGCATCTGATGCTTAACTATCTTCACTGTATTCAAAATAACGACGGCGTTCAATATTCCCTCCCAGATAAGCGATACTCCCAATAAAATTATCAGCGCCCTTAGGCTTTCGGAAGGGAAGAATATAAGCAGTGCGCCTGCTACGCAGCCGACGAGGGCGACAGTTAAAATGACGTACCACCGTTTAATGCCGAATTTTTTTGCGTCGAACGCAATCGAAGCTTTGAAAAGTCCGTCCACGAAAATTGAAATACCAAATACTATACAGACGAAATTTATTATCTCTTGGGTTTTAACCAAAACGCCTATGCCAAATACGATAAGCGCAATGCCTAATTGAAGGTCGTATTGGAATGCAAGCCTGAAAAGGTCCTTTGAAAAATATCCGCCAAGCTTAAAGACGCCCGATATTATCAAAAGAATGCCGACGGTTATGCCGATTACCTTTTCGGAAATATCAGGCATTGCAATAATGATTATTCCGAAAACGCAGAGGCAAACGGACGTCAGAATATTTATGATTTTTGCTGTTTTTATAGGTATGACAGACCGCATATCGTTTTCTCCCTTCGGCTGATAATTTCATTATAGGCTCATAAAACTTATTTGAAAACGGGCAAAAGAATACGCCGTGCCTAAAAATTAGGCACGGCGGTAAATTTAACTGTAATTCAGACAAACACGTTAATTTGCCTGAGTATTGCTCTCTTCGCTCCTTTTGAAAAGTTCTTCAACCATTCCCTTGCGCAGCTCGCATAAACGGTTGTTGACGGCTAAAATATCTTCCTTCATTCCGCTGTCAAGCCATTCGGAAACCTGACCGAAAATTTCGCACTTGTAGTACTTGATAATAATATCCCTATCCGTTTCCGAAACGTTATATACGCCGAACGCGGTAGAAATATACGTCGTTACAACGTAGCGGCAGGCTTCCCATAAATACCGCTCGAAAATATCGCGGTTCAATGAATTGTAAATGTGGAAAACCGCTTTCTTGTTTTGCAAGGCAAATTCAACCGAAATTTTCAAACATTCTTCAAACGAGGATATGGTAGGATATTGCTTGATAATCCTATCCGATTCCTCCCTGATAATTTCTTCAAGTAAGGCAGGTATATCCTGATAATGATAGTAAAAAGAGTTACGGTTTATTCCGCAATCCGTTACTATATCCTTGATGGTAATTTTATTCAACGGACGCTCGTTAAGCAGCTTCAAAAAAGAAGCCTTTATCGCGTTTTTCGTAAAATTAGGCATTTGACCTCACAAAACGATATTGTCGCTTTAATTTTAGCATATGCCGCCAAATTTTTCAAGCTATATAATATCGGTAATTTGCAACTCGTCGTTTTAAACCCGAACAAATAAAAAAACCGGACTATAAACTTAAAAATTTACAGACCGGTTTTCTGGCGCTTGTGATCAGACTTGTAAGAAGCGGCATGCCGCGACAGAGTAGCGTATTGTTACTTTTGCTTGCAAAAGTCAATCGCGTTCCGTATATGGTTGTTACATCGGATTTTAAGGCATATGCGTCAAATTTTCGTATTATTTAGACCGCACAAAATAAGGGCATTTTCAGCCAAAAACTCGCTAAAAACACCCTAAAATCAATACATTTCTTATATTTTCACAACTTATCCGTTTGTTAAAATTTCCCTAAAATCAGCAACTTCCCAAAACTTCCCAATTTCTTTCACAAAAATGAGCTAGCTTTTATAATTTTTTGCAAATTAAATAGCTAAATAGTTGAATATAAAAATCAATTAAAGCTTTGCTTAAAACAAGTAGTTATAAAATAAAGTTAATAGCATAAAAGTGCGTGGCAGATTTTAGAATAATAAACAATTTCATGCCAAAATCAAAAAGCTAAACATAATTTAATCTATAAAGGGCAAGCGCAAAAGCGCCCGCCCTTTATAGATTAAATTAATTCTTATAGATATGTCCACTTCGCATTGATTAATCATTGAGTTTATTGGAAATCGAAGAACGAAATTTGTGTTTTCGCTAGTTTTACATTAATACCAAAACATTTTTTTATAATTTCTATGCTCCAAGCTTCTAAAGACTCATTTTCATTTTCTATCAATTCATTTATATTGAGAAATTTCCCACTTTTACTTTTCCCTCTATTTTGAATGAGTTCTTCTGAGTCTATTGTTAATTTTTTCTTATCATCAACTTTAATATGATAACAAATTGCAATATGTCTCTTGCTCCTTTCTAAATCAGGAGTGTAAATGCAGAAAGGCGTTGTATTTTCTAAAGAGAAGTTTACTCCAATCTCTTCTCGCATTTCACGCAAAAGCGTATAATTGAAAATAGATAAATTATTGTGAGTATCTTTATCTGTTTTATCTTCAATTCTTGTATGCCCACCAATATAAATTAGTAGCTTATCTTTTTCAGGATCATCATCAGAAACTGCTTTTGTCGTTTTTTTGACTGTGAGAACTCTTTTTGCTTTATAATCAGTTATTACGACTATAGGTATAGGTTGTATTGCTTCATCATTGATTTCAACCTTTTCTCGTAGATCAAATTTTAAACTGCCGTTTAAAATTTTATTAAATTCATCAAATTCGATGATTCGATGGTTCATCAAATATTCTTTGGCTTCACTTGAAGGGACAAAGTATCCAATTCGCTCCATTAATGTTTCCTTTAAAGTCGATAATACCTTTTTAGTTACTTCATAACTTACATCATTTTGATCCATATCTGAAGTATCCATAGGAATAATATTATGAAAATATTTCTTTTTAATATTAATTGTATTATGTATTGCTTCTTGATATTCGCCAAGAGTTTGATTATTCATTATTGTTCCCGTTTGGTCGGGTTTTAATAATAGTTTAGCATATTCACGATTTAAAGAAACTTCAGGTCTAGATTCAAAAGCGAAAATAATATCAATTTGCTTAGTAAATTCTTCCATTAAAAGAGGTGCTTCTATATTGTTTTTTTGTATTTTTGTAAGGCGTTTAATTTTATATAGCCATTCAAACCAACACATTGCATCAAATATACCCCTATCGATGATTAAAATGTCTGGTTTTTCACTTTTTCGATCAAGTATGGCCAACATATCAACTAAAGACTGATAGGCGGTCCATACGTTAAAAGTATAGTTTTGTTTGTCCGCAACAGGACATATACTTGCTTTTTCCTGTATTACTTCAACTTTAAATTGATTTCTTTTTAGAAACAATTGTAAAGAACCTATAGAGGATGTTTTCCCGGACTTTGGAGAACCACTAAATTCAATAATAATTGGACGCATTTGCCTATGCGTATTCTTTAGTTCTAAAACTTCTTTTGCTAATGTTGATAATTCTTTAATGTTTTTTTCTTTTTGTTTCTGTGCTTCATCTTTTTTCGTTGTCATCTTCGGTTTCATTGTTGTTTCCCTCTTCTGAAATATTTAATTTTTGAGATATTTTAAATCGACTAAACGCATCAAATTTATCAAGTAAATTACCAATCGAAAATCCAATAATACAAGATATTATCACTGAAAAATAAAAAAATCTATCATTAATAATATAATCCATAGATGAAGTTATAAGGATAAAGCCACCCAATAAGCTAAACACCGCTATTATAACAAACACGATGGCAAATAAAGGTCTTAAAATAAAATATAACACGTTTCCCAAAATTTGTTCACTAAAATCATCTCTAGGGTTATCGTTTTTTTTAATTATATCAATTCTTTTATCGATACATGCCTTATAAATTAATTGCAAATATTGAATTGAGCAAAAAGCACAAGTCATTCCAATCGAACATAAAATTGTAGTCAATAAGAGATTAGCCTTCAAATAGTATTCCAAATTAGATAAAATTATTATTGACCCAGTAATACCCAAAATTAATAATAAAACGTAGTAAACAATGATAAGTACTGACCATGTTTTTGTAAGTGTGTATCTTAGATTCTTTCTCTTTTGCCATTTGGCATCTTTTTTATTGTCCATAAAAATCTTTACCTAAGTAATTATAGTATTATTATAGCATAAAAATATTTTGATTTCAATAGTGAATAACACTAAACGCTATAAATAACTATCAGCCGCATATTCATCAATTCTGTCTTAATGATACTATTAAAACAAATTATTGCTCCCATTTTTTGCAGAATATAAACAACTAAACTAAATCTTGATTACAAGAAACATTTTAACGATTCTTTATAACTATCTTAAAAAAGTTTATACATGTCAAAACTAATAATATGATTGCAAAAATAAAACAAGCAATTGAAAACGAATTTAATATATGTTGCGCCAACAAATATTCTTGCTCCGAATAAATGCAAATAGAAATAATAGAAACTATTATAACTACAGTAAACGAGATAATACTTATAATAAAATTGCGAGCAACTTGCTTATAGTAACCTTGCTTAATCAATGCTACTTTTATTTCCTCTCGTAAAGGAATTGAGTAATAAATTCCCAGAGCAGAAATTGTAAAACCAATAAATATACCTGCAGTTGTTAGTAGGGTAGAAGGCAGTTGTTCCGGGTTTATGATTAAAACATTTGTTGCCCCTAAAATTATAAAAGTAATTAATATTGTCAAACTTACTGCGGCTGAAACTATAATATGCTTTTCATTGGGTTTAATCATAATTATTACTCCACATAGTTACTAAGAGCCAACACTAATTTGGTTTTTATTTTATCATACTTTTGCAAGTCAATATCATCTAAAGTTAAAACGGTTTTAACGGTAAAGTAATCTTCAAACAAATGTGTTATGTACTCGTTAAATTCCTCGTCTTGAAATTTTAAAACAGGTTTTTTAACTTTAATATGCCGATTAGGGTCTTGCACAATTTCTTTAATTAAATGTTTTGTAGGTCGTCTTACTTTAATATAAATTGAAAACGAATTGATATTTCTATCCCAGTTTAGTGTCTGGTCAAGAGATTTTGAAATATCTCCACCGTTGTCCGCTATTTGGAATTCTATAGACTGAAGTTTTTGCGAACGCTCAATTTTTTTAAGCAAATCGGCATTGCCCAAATAGTGAATAGAAATATTAATTTTACTATATTCAGATATGTATTTAGTAAGAAGTTTGTTTATATTTTTTAAACCTTTTTGCCCAATATAAACTATAGCCTTTTTCTCAATATCAATATAGAAAAAAGTAAAATATTTTATAATGATTGATTTTATGCTTTCATTATTGGATGAATCTCGATACTCTTCCAATAAGTCATCAAATTCACGCTCGGTTGATATTTCGCCGAAATAATACTTATCAGTTGCCTCAATAATACGAATGCAATACCTTTGCTTATCACATTCATAATCAAAAGTACCTTTATCTGTATTATAGCTTTCATTAGAAATATTAAATGCACGTTCTAGGGCAGTTCGCAAATTAATCATTTGATCGCCAAAAACCCCAAACTGCTCAAAACTTGGGCTATCTATTTTCGCAAAACAGATAGTTTTAGAAAGTCCACGTTCTTTTTTCTTCTTTTGTGGTATATTATCTCCAAATAAATTTTCCACTTCATCCTCCGTAAAATTCATCTTTATTTAACAATCTCCCAGCAATAGCTATCAAAACTAAAAATAGAGCGATTAAAACTAGCCTTTAATTCCTCAATATCCCTGCACAATTTTCCATAGACCCGACCCGTTTTATCAAAACTCATTTGTGGGTCTTCTTGAATTAAAACATACCAACCGCTATAAATATTGTGCGCTATTATTTCACTGCTGTCTCTTTCGTTCCATAATTGGAATAATGTTTTGCCCTGAAGTTGTACTTCTTTATCAAACTTTTTTGTAACGATTTCACCGTTTTTATTGTAAGTAATACCGACTATCCAGTCATCTTCTTTTTCAACATCTTCTACAGCTAAGAGATCTTGATATGATTGTACCCCAGATTTCCCAAAGCAACACCCACAATTGCATGTTTCCCCATTGACAACTATTTCACTATCAATACGATAGTTGCAATACCAGCATTCTATATCTTCAACACTATCTGAAGTAAGGGGACACGCAAAATAAGAATGGAGAACTCCTTGTCCCGAACCTCCTATGGGTTCGCAAATCTTCAACAATTTTTCTTTTGCCTTTAAGATTTCTTCGTGATGTATCCATTTCTTCTTTGAAATATCTGTTTGCAACAGATATTTCATTTCCGCATCTGTAACGCCATTTTTAGCCCACGACAAATCAATTTCAACTATATTAAATCTTTCGTCTTTTAGCCTTGATATTTCTTTTTCATCTGCACTTGATTTCATCCGAATCAATAGTGCAACAGGGTTGTCTTTACAATGTAAAATTATAGACTTTGGCGTACGAGCTTTTCCTTCATAGTAATATTCACTTTCTTGAAACTCTTCTGTCCAAGACTCTTTTATTACCATTCCCTTGCCCGCTGTTTTTAATATAATGTCTGGCAATTTCAATTTTTTCTCTGATTCAAATTGCGATTTTAGAAGTCCAAACAACTCTCCGCTAGTTCTGTACATTACAACTGCATTGTTAGACTCTGATTCATTCGTCCTCGGGAAATTAAACGGATTATTTGTTGACGTACGAACGGGTTTTAATTCTTGTGCAACTTGTTTTGTCGTCGCTATTTCTTTCAAGGCAGTATTTAATGTTTCATTTGGTATCTCTATAGATGTTCTTACAGATTCTACAGGGTTTTTAGGCAATCCTCTTCTATATATCCATTCACCTAATGAGCCTCCTGATGACACTTTATCACTTTTCGCCCAGCTAAGCATTCGTTCCAAGCTTGTTGCAGCTTCCTCTTTACTTACTGCACGCATCCATTCAAAATCTCGATCAACATAGCTTTGTCGCAATTTTGATGGGTCTTTCAAAAACTCCTCAATACTACCACATGCCAATATGATTTTTTTCGCAGTAATAGGATTTAGCAAGATATTTTCAAGCTTTGTAACCCATCTCAAATTTTCAGGGCGATTATTTCTGCGGTTTGTATCTATATGATCGACAACGTATTGCGATGATGGCGCTGCTCCATGAAATGCTGTCGCAACAATTCTATGTACCAGTTCCCCCGCAATTTCGGCATATCCGGTATTGGCATTGTATTTTCCAAAAGTCCAAACATTATCTGTCGGACGGGGCCTATTACCGATACGAGGATGACGCATAACCGTCCCGTTATCTCGCACTGAATAAGTTTCACCTTTATAAGTACACTCTATTTCCTTTTCAAAATCATACAACATCTATACATACTGCCTTATGTAAATTATATTCCAGTTGTTATATCACTGCTAAATTATTGTAATAAAATTTTGTATTATAAAAGCTACACCATTTATTTTATAAGAAGAAACTTCCTGTTTTATTGCTGTGTTATAAACATAAAACTGAGCCTTATATATACAATTCTTTGGATAATTGTAGATCACACTGCCATTTAAATTGTTTGGCTACTTTTCGCTTGCGTATATAATCTTCCTTATCATAATAATAACATACAAAATGGGCATCATTATTAATCGCCTCGAATACAACATTATCAACCTCAGATAACGAGTGTCCTAAAATAACAACCTCATCGTAGTGCTCATTTTTTAATTTTTCGATTATTTCTTGTCGAAAAGGCAAACAATTTTTACTCTTAATTCTAAGTAATTCTTTCAACTTGTCTGCACTATCTTTTACACTTGTCATTATTTCATTAAAAAAACGTACATACGATCCTTTCGGATGTAACTTATGGTTTTCATCTTCTTCATAATACGCCATCATTTCTTGTAATCCGAATTTACTTTTTTCAAAGCTGCCCATGGAAGGAAATTCACCATCAACAAAAACTTCATTCATCCTATCAATAGTATCACATCCAAGAAAAATTTTCTTATTTATATTTCCATGTATATGTATTACATCGTCTATACCATATAACTGTTCTACCGTGTTAGTATAATTGAACGATAAAATTTCATTAGCAGACTCTAATATTACTTTAATTTTTTCTTTTGGGAAAAAATTATTTCTAATATTATAATCATTGTATAATGCCCTTAAATATCCAGCAAACTCTCTTTCAAAATCGCAAAGCAATTTAACCCATATATCTATTTCGTCAATAAGCGAATTAAACATCTCATTATCATAACCATGATAATTTACATCCCCATATTTATTCAAACCATAAGCATCAATAATACTACTCATCTCATCGTCAACTAGAAAAGGAATATCCAACTTACTTATAAATGTGTTTAATTTGCTTTTATAGTTGGTCTCAATTTCAGACCAACTATTCTTTCCATTCTTTAAATCAGCATATTTCCTATTTAAAACTTGAGAATTCGTTTCTATAAAATCTTCAAAATTTGTTTTTAATCCATGACCCAAATCAAAGCCATTTCCAATTACAAATATTCTTTTCCCCAATTTATTCACCTAAATATGAGATTGTTATTAAGCAACTTTTAATAGAGCTAAATATTTGATAAACTTCTTTATCGTGGGGTATAAAGTCGTATTGATTAAACTTCACGTTTTTGCACAAGAAACATTCTGTAGTTAATGATTTTGGGGTTTAAAAGTTGCACAACATCGCCCACCCATTTTATTATTGGTATAAATTAAGTACATTTTAGGTTGCAATGTCCATAGTACGAAATATCCACGTAAGGGAACGCTATTACCAATAAACAATTAATCTGCTGTCCATCGTGTTTCAAAATCTTCATTTTTTATTTTCAGTGCTTTGCTATATTTCTCATAAATATTTTTAAAGTTTAGCTTATAAGTTACCAATTGCATTCTAATAGCACTTTTAATATCAGATAAACAGCCTTTGTTTTTTACCCAGTTTTGAGGACTGAATATCTTTTTATTATCAATAGCTTCTGATGAAGCATTTTCGAAGGCCATATTTAGGCATCCTCCAGCCATTTGCACAATTTCGCTCATCAACGAATACTCATTTAATTTTTTTAACACCGTATCGGGGTTTGGAACACTATCTGGCATCTTATTAATTTCGCAAAAAATAACAGAGATTGCGTACAGGTGATGATAAGGCGCATATGCTTTCATGGCAAGAAGCGATTCATTTAAACCAAGAGGATTATCTGGCGTCCATAATTCTGACACTGCTTCAAACAAATCTCTTAATGCCTGCATATTTTCAGGTAAATAATCTTTTTTAAAGAGTTGGCTAAAACATTTATCAAATATCTTTGTTTCACTATACGCTATTGTGGGACGCTGTGAATGCCAAGCTATTAATTGCTTACCTATATCTGTCAAATTAATTACATGCTTAGGATTATATTTTATACAATCAACAACTTCCCCTCTTTTAGTTATAAAATATCCATCAGGAAAACGTTGTTCATAGGCTTTCTTCATTGCTAAAACATTTTTATCATTACTTCTGAGATCTCTTGCCTTAACTGCACTTTGCGAATTAGTTGATGTGCTAATTTTATCTGCCTTATCTGAATCGGTTATTTCATAAAAACGGAACATGATATAACCTTCATTCGAAGTTTTCACTGTTTCACTACAATTATAAATTGTGGTTAAAGATTGGCAACCATTAACTATGTTTAATTCTTTAACGCTTAAAATATTTTCTTTTATGTCGATTTCGGAACATATTGCAGTTACACCATTATGCAAAAAGAAAAAGTTCTGTATATCATTTTTAAGTGTATGTGCTATCCCTTTATTAACTTTATTACCACTACCTAATGACTGACGCACATTCTTACGGAAAAGCGTTTGATCTTTAATTCCTGGTATTTTTATACATTCTCTAAGCGGAATTGCAGCTATAACTGCTTTTGTCCCACTTAAATCTAATTCTATAAATTTACCGCTCTGTAAATTGAATTTATGTGATATGTAAGGCTTAAATTTATTTAATGTTTCTAAGTATTTATTTTGTAATGTCGTGTTATCAATAAGCATTAAATTAGCTGTAAGCAAGTCGTCTTCCGCTAACTGTTTTTGGAACACTGCTAAATCTTTTTGAGCCGCTTCTGTTAAGGTAGACGTAGTCACTAATTCAAAGCATATGTCATAATCATCGTCAATTGCATTTGATAACTCATTAATTTTTACTTTAAGCTTATCGTTTGCCGCTTCTTGCAATTTAGGCAAATCCTTTATAAGTATCCACGACGCTAAGACTTCTCTAAGCGGCTCTGAATCAACAACCTCTTTTGAATAAAATTTACCTTGAATTATATAAATCGTCGATGCTTGATTATCAATATAAACCGCATCAATTTGTTTATCGTTTGCTCCATCTGTAATACAATCTTTTGCTTGAATAGTATCTAAATTATGAATATTTCTTAAATACCATGCAATAAATCTTTGTCCGTCGTTTTGGTAATATTGTTGATAATATTCCTGTGAAATTTCTTCTTTGATTTTACTGTACATAACAATTAATCCCCTTTGTATAATTAATGAAATTGTTTTGAAATTTTTTATGTTTTAAAAATTAGTAAATAAACTTTGTTACTAAATTGATTCCTTGTCATTGATTAGGTCAATCACATGTTGTTCTAAAACAAAACAGAACTCATCAAAAAATCCATTTTGCTTTTCCCTTAAACATGTTAATTCTTGACCCAAATCTTCTGGAAATTTAAGTTCATAATTTTCAATTGCATTTTTTCTTTGACTATTCAAAAAATTAGTATTTAGCCCTAATATTCTTATGAGTTCTCTTCCAATTTCACCTTTACCCATAACTGTACCATCTTCAAAATAGGATAAAAGCCCTTCCACATTTTCTAGCGGAGAAATAGGAATATCTTTGTTCCCTTTCTTTGCATCACAATGAAGTTTATGCCTTGGTTTTACTCCATTTTCGCGATCTTTATCACCGCCATCGCACGAAACTAACATGTTAGAGAAATCAAGCGCCAAATCATCGTGTTCCTCTTGACACTTTATATGCTCTATCTTTGTACGCTCATCATTTTTTATACGACAGCCACAATAACAACATATGTATCCCTGATCTTCTAACAGCCGCTTGCGTAAAGCCTTTTTGGGTTCTCCAGATAGCACATCAAATGATACACCAGGAGTTTTGCAAAATTCCGTAAATTCCACTGGAGGTGCCGTTTTAGTAATCTGCCTCATTCTATAATCTCCTCATAACTAGCCTCAGCTTAATAAACAAGGGATCATCCTCATCAAGTATTTGTTTCAGCTTTGAAATTATTTTTTCTGCCTTTTCTTTATTCCCATCGGCAATACATTGCTTAAATTCATCATACAACAAATGTACTTCTGGAGAACGCATATTAATATCCATATTTTCTTGCATTATTTCATCTAATGAACGATTATATGTTTCACTATTAATAAAACTGACTTCTCCATCTTTCACTTTGAATACATTTTCACTTCTCAATCCTGAAATTGTAGAAGGGGAATGTGTTGTGAGAAAAATTTGTCCATTTGTTGAAAGTTTTTCAAATGTACTAGAAAATTTTCTTTGCCATTCTAAATGTAAATATGCGTCACATTCATCTAATAAATAGAGACAATTATCATTTTCGGTTATTTTTGATAATAAAGAAATAAGCAAAACTTGTTTTTCGCCTTCACTTAAATTACCAAGTAAAATAGTTTCATGAAAATTATTATGAAAGTTAATAATAACGCGATCTAAATACCCAGAATTTTTCAAAGCTTTCATTTTTGCAAAAAATTCGGAAGGAGTTTCTGCCAGATTTTTAATTTTGTCTGTATCCACAAAAGACATTGTGTAATTCTCTCTGCCTTCTTCAGTTCTTTGCACATATTTTCTAAATTCATTAAAAAACGCTTGCACAAAACCAACTGCACCGTAATATTCTCCACCCGAATACGATTTGTTTTTTGTCGGATTTTTAAGTATTAAATTAAATGGACAATAAATACTTTTAGAACCTAGATATTCTTTTATGTGATTTAATAATTCCCCCTGATAAACCGCCACAGTTAAAAGTAAAATATCCAAATCATATGTTGAAAAATACTCGATAAACTTATATCCTTCAAAATGATTCTTCTTTAATCTTTCATTATACTTGTTATCAATAATTTTCTCTTCGACTTCTGCCAATCTTTTAGTTTCACCAGCATAATAAAGAAAAATAGATTTAGGCAAAACATCTTCAATATCCTCTTTTTTTACTTTTTCTGCAGCGTCGTTAAAAATTGAAACTCCCCCACTAATGTATTTTAAGGCATAATTATTTCCATCAATATTGTAATCTATTTCGCACTCATCAACATTCGGCGGAGGAAAGACTTTCCCTTTCTGCAGAGAATTCTTCGTATAAGCAAAAACCTGCGCTATAAGTTCCAAAATATTAGACTTACCAGAACCATTGTTACCAATAAAAGCAACAATATTGGAATCAGGCAAATTTATTGTAATATCTTTTAAGTTTTTATAATTTTTAATTATTATTTTTTTTAACTTCATCAGTTTCCCTTTTAGAGTTTTAATCCTTTTTTATTCTCTAATATTCTTTTTAAAAGGTCGATAGCTGGTTCATCGGCGGTGTTGGAAGTGCCGAGTTCGCCGCGGAATGCACACGCAAGAATCGATTTTTTCATTTCGTCGATTTTGTCAAGCATATCGATAAGTTCTTTCGACTTATCTTCCTTTTCAAAAATGGAATCCAAAATCCGTACAATTTCTTCTTGCTCTTGTCTTGAGGGTATAATGAAGTCTAAATTTCTGCTTTGCGTAACGGAAATATTTGCTTGTCCTACAACACCTTTTGTCTTACTAATAACATCATCTAAAGTATTGGGCCACAATAACAAATAGTATAAAAATTTAGGGATAATATATTCTTTGGCTCTGAATCTAACAATTGCTTGATTCATGTTCCATTTTTGATAAGTTCCTGGAATTATCGCAATCTTTCTTAAAGGTGGACCAACAATATTCATAACTATATCATTGGGTTTAAGTTCAGAGCTTTTTAATTTTTTGTTTGCTTCTAGATTTATAAATTGTGGCCTATATTCAAAATCGATTTTATTGTCCACAATATTGTATACTTTTAGAAATGGAATCTCTCCATGTTCTAATATGTCTTGAGTGGGAGTATGTCCACAGCTTATTTTTTCACAACACGCATCCTGTGCATTTATCTTTAGCCACCCAAAAGAAAGTTCCTGAAATCTGGAAAGATTTAAACGCTTTGAAATTTCTACAGCATTATCCAGCCTATGTTCTTCTCTCCACTTTTTTGTTAATTCGCCAGTAAATGCTTTGTGGAGAATGGCTGATTTGCGGTCAACAAAAGAATCCAAAGATTTTTGGATTAAATCACGAGCTTCGTCTAATTTTGCAAACTGTTTTTCAATTATTCCAACAATACGTTGTTGTTCTTCTAATGGAGCTAGCGGAAATGATAAATTGAAAAACAATTCTTTGTTAAGGTGAGGAATAGCTGAACCTATTTTGTTGTTTCTTAATTCATCTTGATGCGATGAAATAAAATACCGGACATAAATTTCATTTAATGTTTTATCGATATCCAGTATTCTGAAAGTGCTTCCCATATATCCATGTTTAGGTATATCGAAAACTTCCCCTGAATTTTCCCCATCAACTAAAATAACCCTCTGCCCTTCATTGACTATAACGCCATTATTTTTAGTCAGTTCATAATTTTGGGTACGTAGTGTTTTTACATCCAGATAAAACAATTCCTCTTTGTCGATTTTTTCTCCGTTATCTAATTTGCAAACAGTCCCTAATCTTGTCCAGCACCAGTTTGACGGCAAGCTATATGGCGTTTTTTCGTAGAGAACAAGTGCTTCCTCTAACCGCTGTTCTATGGACTTTTCTTGCTTTTTTGCCATTACTTATTCTCCAACGCTTTAAGCTCTTTAATTACACTATTAATTAAATCAATAGCCTCTTCCAAGTTAGAAACAACCTCTTCGCCACTTTCTACAGGATCGGCTAAATCTTCGTAATCTTTAACGCTTTCATCCCGAATCAAGCCTAAATCCAAGCTATCGTTATATTCATTTTCTATTTGTTCGCGCGTAAAAGAAGACCAGCGCTCGCCCTTTCTTTGCGTTTTGTCGTTATACCCCAAAACAAACTCATCAAAATCACTATGACGGAGCGTTCTAGTTTTGCCAAAGCTGTCCATATTAGTACGCATATCGTAGAAAGTAACTTCTTTAGTATTATCTTTTTCGGTAACGCCACGAGTAAAGAACAGCACATTTGTTTTTACGCCTTGCGCATAGAAAATACCTGTAGGAAGGCGCAAAACAGTATGCAGGTTACAAAAATCCATAAGTTGTCTTCTTACGCTTATTCCATCGCCACTAGCAAAGAGTACATTATCCGGTAACACGACCGCGCAACGTGCCTTTCCGTCTGCCTTTAAACTACGATATATAACCTGCAAGAAGTTGAGTTGTTTATTCGATGTTTGGAAATCGATATCGTCACGTGTAGGACGCTCTCCTCCTTTCTTGTTTCCAAATGGCGGGTTTGTCAGAATAACGTCAAACCCATTTAATCCCTTTGCGCTTTGTGAAAGCGAATCGCCAAGAACAATGTTCGCGTTTACATTATGAAGGTACGCATTCATAAGTGCAAGACGATGTGTTTCGTGGACAAGCTCTACTCCGTTAAACGCTTTATTCCTTTGAAAATCTGCTTGTCTATCTGTCAACTTATAAAAATCAATGTTTTGATTTACGAAAGTATTTGCGGCAATCATGAAACCAAACGTGCCACAAGCAGGGTCAAAACATCTTTCTCCAAGTTGCGGAGCGACAAGTTTTGTCATTATGTCAATCAAAACTCTGGGAGTAAAATACTGACCTGCGCCCGATTTTTTCTCGTTTGCATTCTTTTCGAGCAAACCCTCATATAAATCACCAAGCCCCTCTTCTTTTGCTTCGTACCAGTCAAGCCTGTCAATTTCTTTTATAATTTTTTCAAGATTTTTGGGCTCTTCTATGCTTGAAGACGCATTAGCATAAATTTGAGCAACTTTACCAACAGATTTTTCACCCAGTTCGGTAAGCAAGGTATAATAATACTTTTTGAGCTCTAATCCTGACTTATTAGTAAGAGAATCCCAACGATATTCCTGCGGAATTTCGCTTTCAGCGCCTGTTTCTTTTGCCATTTTCAAGAAAAGAATATAAGTAAGTTCGGTAACGTATTGGTGATAGGTAATTCCGTCATCCCTTAATACGTTACATAAATTCCAAAGTTTTTGTACTATGTCTTGCGTACTCATTATGCTACTCCTTGCTCATAGATATAGGTGTTTATTTCTCTGATGATTTCCAAAAGCTTTCCTTCAAACTTAACGTTAAAGCGTTTAAATCCGCCATCCATTTTGAAAGCAGGCGCTTCAAAGGTTTCTACGTTTAACAGACTTTCGTGAAGCATATAGGTTTTTATTTTTTCAAGAAGGTCGATTTGAATTTTATTAAAGCTATGCGCTTTGATTAGTTTTTCAAAAGCTATTTTTATTTTGTCTTCTCTATTAAAAACAGGGACGTCTAAGACGGCGTTTCGAACGTAAGAAATTATATCGGCAACGATGTCTGCATTTTTAACTACACTTGTTGCGTTGTTAAGTGAAGTTTCGTTATATCCTTCTTTATCCAGTGCAAGTCTAAGTTCACGAAGTTGTGCTCTCGTTAAATCTGAAGGCTTGGTGCAGGCAATTTTAATTGCTTCAATTTTATCTTTGTTTTCGTTTACGAATTTTGTAAAAGCATCAAGATAATCGTCGGGTTTATCGGTTTTGCCATATCCTCTTGTGGTTTCTTGCAAAGTGTCTTTTCGTTCCGAATAATATTGTCCTTTCTTCGGCGAAGTAATGCTTTCAATATAAACCAAAGTTTCAGCGTCTTTTATAAGCATATCAACAGCCTGTTGCACAGACAAAACCTTGATGCTTGCAACATATTGCGGTATTGATTTGCCTATATTTTCTTTGACCTCATATCTTTGGTCTTCAGAAAGTGCATTGTTTTTGCGTTGTAGTTTTGCCAAAATTCTATCTATTATCTGTTGCTTACTGTTTTGGGAAGGGTGTGACAACTCTTCAATGAGTTCCATCATTGACTTGTTCACGGAAACGGCCCTCATTGAATTCACCGAACCTAAATCCTCATAAACGTGCGCAGGATCAAAAATATTAAAGTGTGTTTTTTGAATTTCTTTGCAAAGGCGCGTAGCACGACCCAACATTTGCTCATATAAAATACGGCTATTGATTTTGCGCATAAAAACCAAATTGCAAATTTGAGGGACATCGATACCCGTTGTCAACAAATCTACAGTTACGGCAATATTGGGATATTGGTTATTTTTATACTGTTTGATTACTTGCTCTATTTTCTTTTTGCTGCCACTTGCCGTTTTGCCGGTAATCTTTACAATCGCGTCATTCGACACGCCCCATTCCGAATATATCTCACGGAGAGTTGCGACAATGTTATCCGCATGATTATCGTTTACGGCAAAAATCAGCGTTTTTTCACGACCTTCAGGATTGATATAATTTGAAATTTCTTTTAAAACCTTTTGGGTATGATCTGGCAAGACTATCTTTCGATTGAAATCCGACACATCAAAATCCAGTTCATCCTGTAGAACTTCACCATTTATGAGCTCGCCCGTATTAGGATCGAACATACCAAGTTGTTCGCCTTTTTTAAATGTTACAGGACTGGTATTAAAATCAGTATTTATAATATACGGAGGATCGTGATCAACCAGCCATCCGTCAATTACCGCTTCCCTATAACTGTAAGTAAATATGGGTGAACCGAAAATTTGCGTAGTATGAAGCGCAGGTGTTGCCGTCAATCCTATTTTTACCGCATCGAAATATTCAATGACTTGCTTATACTTACCTAAATAATCGTCCTGCGAGTCATAAAGCATTTCATCTGCCGACATTTCTTTGTCAAGTATATATCCTCGGTGTGCTTCATCAACTATAATTAAGTCAAAAGCACCAGAAGTAAGTTCAGGTTTTTCAGCTAAAATTGTTCTTTTAAGTAAACCTTGAACAGTTGAAACACTTACCTTTGTTTCAAGATCCACCGTTTTATCTTCTATATCTTTAACGTCGTAAATTTGGCAAAGCGTTTGGAGTTCTTTCAGCTTTACATCTTTAAACGTGTCCATAGCCTGTCCACCAAGCGCAGTTCTATCTACAAGAAACAATATACGCTTAAAACGTTTTGTTTCCAGCATTTTATAGATTAGACCTAAGACAGTTCTTGTTTTGCCCGTACCTGTGGCCATTGCAATCAACACATTTTGTTGACCATTAATAATTGCTTGAGTTGCCTTATTTATTGCTTTTATCTGATAATCACGTAAATTAAGTCCATTAGGATCTGCCATATACGAGTCGTCAGAAGTGGTAAGGGCGTTGTTTGCCTCCTCCACATTTTGTTTTAATTTTGCCATCAAGTCGTCTGGACTAAACCAATTGCGTATGGGATACGAGATATTTGAAAGCTGTCTTGCATCTAAATACCATATGCCTGATTTCGTTTTGATTTGCTCTAAATACGGTCTACCATTAGTTGCAAAAAGAAATGGCACGCTACAGCCAACCCAGTTATCAATAATAAAATTGGCGTGTTCGGGTTTAATATTTTTAGCGTAGTCTTTAATCTGCACATCAATCGTAGATGCTACATCTTCAGCGGGCTTTTTTGCATCAATCAACCCAACAAATTGTTCACCGACAAACAAAGCGTAATCGGCAAAACCTTTTGCCATTGCTGAAGAATTTGTCGGCCATTCAGCTATTGCCATATTGCGACCTTTAACTGGTCTAGATCCTTTACTATATCTTATAACTTGTGTGTCAGCTTCCCACCCCGCTTTTCTTAACTGCTCGTCAATAAAAAACCTAATTTGTTTCTCTGAAAGAGTCATAAGCTTTGCATTTTGCTCAGACTTTCTGCGATTTTGTTGAATATTTGATTTATACTTAATGGGTGCGATAGGGACAATACTCTTTAGTCTAGCGATTTCATCTTCTTGTTCTTGTATTATTTTTGCATAATTCGGTGCTTTTTCGGGCAAAACATATTCGCTGTATACAGTAGTTGCACTCCCATACGTAGCATTAAACCAAACACATAATTTATAAGAAAGTTCAAGCATCAATTTTGCCCTTTCAAAGGAATCTAAATTAGCGTGAACAGCTTCGTTTCTTGCTTTTCTTAGACCATATAAAATATCATCAATATCTCTTGGTAAAAGATGTTTTACTTTTAGTTGACGTATTTTATCTGCCTGCGTGTTTTCCTCTTCGGGCATAATAATACCATTAGCGTCAACAATGTAAGTTACAATATATTCCGCAAGCATACCAAGCTTTATCAAACAAGAATTCGGATCATCGTGTATGTAATTTTCTGCCGATTGAGCCAATTTTGCTATTAACGGCCATTCCTCTTGTAAGAAATCGAAATTTGACATAATGTCTCCATATTTAAAATCAATACTTTATCTCAAAATAATCAAGATACTTTTTAAACTTATCTTGTGCCATTAGGCAGGTGTCACGCAGGTAGCCACGCTCGTTTGCCCATTCTTTCAGTCCACGATAATAAAACAGTTTTAGTTCTGCATCTATTATGAACGGCACAATATTATACTTTAAACAGTCTTTGAATAATAGCAGTCTTCCGATGCGCCCGTTACCGTCTTGGAAAGGATGAATACACTCAAACCGATAATGAAAATCCAAGAGGTCATCAAAAGTCTTTTCCTTTTTAGCGTTGTATTCAAAAAGCAACGCTTTTATTTTATCGGCAACCTCTTCAGGCTGTGCCGTGTACATATTACCAACGGTATTCGGCAATTTTTTATAATCACCTACCGCAAACCAGTCCTGCCGAGAATCCGTCGTTCCACTCTTTAGTGTACGATGTAATTCTTTAATGAAGGCTTCTGTAATCGGCTTCTTAGCGTTATCGATAATCATATCAATACACTTAAAGTGATTAGCCGTTTCGACTATATCGTCAACTTTGACCGCTTCGCCATCAATACCTATTGTGTTAGTTTCAAAAATATATCGGGTTTGGTCATGGGTTAATCGGCTACCTTCAATATGATTAGAATTGTACGTTAAATCAATTTGAACTTTATGATATATTCCGCCTGAAAGTTTAGCTTTTTTTTCTGCCGAAAGCTCTTCCAACAAAGTTGATGGCAATTCAACCTTTTTATTGACTCTATCAGGCTTTTGAGCATCTTCCGGAATATTCCAAGTTTTTCCCGTTAAAAAAACCCCATCAATTTTACCCAAAGCACAGTAGTTACGAACACTACGTTCTGATATATTCCATTTTTTTGCAATTTCCGTAACAGATAAATACTTCATAGCATAGCACCTCATATAAGAGCATATCATATTATCGGCAAAAAATCAATGTATAATGCAAATTAATTTGTTATGATTTTGCCGTTATCGGCATATCTATTAGGCGCTGTATTTATAACAAAATCTACAAGCATTTAAATTAATTCTATAAATTATATTTTCCTTTTAAAATTAAATAATCTTTACTGTAGTTAGGTAATTTTAAATTCCTAATAACTTTGTTACAAACTTCAGGCATCCAAAATATTGTTAAAAACGATTTAGCTCTTGTTATTGCAGTATAAAAAACGCTGTGCGTTATCTTGTCTTCCGTGTCATCAGCAATAACTATTTTAACGGAATCATATTCCAGACCTTGTGATTTGTGAATTGAAACTGCATATGCTACTTCAAACGGCAAAATATGACTTTTATCGTCCGTTTCCTCATCACTTGAATACGGTGGACGCCTGTTAACATTAAAACTTACTATTGTTTCGCCTGCTGTTGCACTGACAAAAGTCAGTCCTTCACACGCTTCCACCTCATCCTTTGTAAACTCCGAAAATACTTTAATCCTAAAATTGACGTAAGAATTAAAATCTTCTATCCCAACAATTTTTCCCTTTAAGTTGTTATATAGAATATCAAATCTTTCAGAATCATTAAAGAGAATGGGATCATCAACTTTGAACTGCCAAACATTAATCGTTACCGGCTTATTTTTATTCCCGATCTGCAATAATCTATTTATATTATTGAGACCGTATAAGCCGTTGTAATTCAGGCATAAGATTATCTCATCATCGGCTTTTTTATCAAAGATTTCTTTATCCGCATCTATAGGACGAGAATAATGATTTCTAACCAATTCTTCCAAAATGAGATTATCGTCCTTTAATTGTCTCGCTTCATTCCATAAAGATTTGAGTTCTTCATCAGTGCTTCTGAAAGTTGTCTGTAAATTGCCACAACAATATTCCGGCAACATACAATTAGCAATATAAAACCAATTACCAAAGCCAATAGCTTGTATTTGATATATGTCGCCAACTAATAGTAGAACTCCGCCTCCAATTCTATTGATAATTTTCAATATTTCATCATTCTTAACGGTGCTACACTCATCAACCACAATCAAATCATATTCGACGCCGCTATATCTTCTATTTTTAAGAAAGGTATCGATTGTTAAAAACTCGTCTCCTTCTTCCCTATGTGTTACCTTGTGCCTTAAATTTTCTTTTGCCGGATTTGTCTTAGATAAAAACACTTTCCTTGTTCCTGCCATAACTTTAGTAACATAATTAATAAGCGTTGATTTACCTGTTCCGGCAGAACCATAAACGAGCCTGACACGCGATTTTGTAAACATGTTAAGCAGTATCTCTTTTTTTGCAGGGTCTGTTAACCGTTCAGTCGGTGACTCATAATTTTCAAGCTCTTTAATATTTTCTTCATTGAACAAATTCTCCCCTATTAAGCCACTCTGTGCTAGACATGATAAATTTTTAAGAACGCTAAGCAGGTTAGATTCGTCTCCCTTTATATAAAGATAGTCCTTGTAAATTCCTATTTCCGAATCCGGCTTAAAACCTGAATAAACTAAATCGTTATATTGCTCTACCAAATTTTTAATTTTTGCTTCATCACCAAACTCTTTCAATTCATCAAAAGAAGTGTACAATTTACACTCCTGACTTAAATTGATAGATAAAACTTTTGCCAACAAACTCGGAATATTAAACTCCTCATTTAAACTTTCAAGCACATCGGAAAAGTTTGCCCTATGTCCTTTGGGATTAAAAGACAACGGCAGCTCATCGAAAGATTGACAACCTCTTGGAATGTTTAGGCTGTACATGCCCTCCTTTATATAAGGAAATTGCATCTTAATTATTCTGTTATTCATACGACAAAGCAAATATCTTAAAAGATTCTTACCTTTCGTATTCCTTTCAGAAAAATATCTGCAAACTTTGAGTATTGCAAAAATTTTAGAACGTTTATCCCTTGTTGAATTGACTACCAGATTTTTTACTTTTTCATAATCCTCATCATCAAAATCAATAATATCGAGAAGTGTCAGCCTGTTGCCTGTCATATAATTCATAAGCGTAGAATACTCAGCTTCCGACCTCTTGATTTCAACGCCAATTCCTAATAACTTTGCAAAATTTTTAATTTCACAAGGTCGAATTGATGTTTCCCATCCTGTTATAATTTTTACGGGGAAATCAACACCGAACACATGAACTTCTTTTTGTGTAAAACTCAAGGCAGTACAGTAATTAGATATAAACTCACCCTTGCAAAATGCCGTAATTCTGTTAAATTTGTTTGGCTTTTCGTCCGCAGGTTCCAATGTAACTTCATAAAATGTTCTGCCCTTAGAAAAAAACGGAATGACTCTGTGGATATAATAATTGTCTAAATCATCTTCGTTTTCACTTAAAGAGGTTTTTACTAGAACTTCTGCAATTTTATCATAATATTCTTGGGTTTTATGATCCAAGTCCGGAATAAAATTCTGGATATTCTCTAAAATATCTACCCCATAATTTTCGTGCATTAACTTTTTGAGTGCCACCAAATAAGGATAATATTTGATACTCAGTCTTTCTGCCCCGTCCTCATCTGGAGTAAAATGAGACAATGATTTCTGCAAGTATTTATCGAATCTGCCAATAAACTGATACGGGGCGCGAGAGATTAATTTCTTAGCAACTTTATTTATGCTCATAGGTTGATTAGGTTCTAATCCTCGCCAAACCTTTAAAGCTATATGGTCGTTAAGATTGCGAACAACGCTAAGCATATTAATTGCAACTTCGCCCCTGTTGTCCTTATTCATTTTTGCTAAAGCAATATCAATAGCGTGACTTGCGTTAAGTATTTCCTTATCATTCGTGTCCATAGTTTTTTCCTATATTAGTAATACTATAATTTATTTAATAGAAACATCTTGATAAATTCATAACAAATGAATCTATTTCGGTTTGGTCTACATCTTTTTTTATTAGGCAATAATTTAAGTTGAATTGTGACATTTTTCGACAAACTATTATTCTAACAAGTCTTCCATTGTACAACCAAGAGCTTTTGATAGACGGTAGAGTGACTCCGACTGTGCTTTGTTTATGTCCTTATTCCTCTGCTCATACATTTGAATAGATCGCAAGCTAACACCAGACATTTCTGCAAGTTCTCTCTGGGAACAACCATAAGCTGTTCTTATGCGCTTCAAGTTAGTTTCGGGATAAAATGCCCTTACTTTTTCGTCAATTACTGAAGCAATCTTTTCTACGCTTGCCTCGTGCAAAGTCGGGTAAAGCTCCAACATATCCTCGAATGAAACAGCTTTAAAAATATCGGAATATCTTCTTGAAGACCACCATTGATAATAGCACACCGCCCAACCGCACCAATACTGTGCACTGCGACTAAACTTCTCCCTTGGTTCGACAGCTAATTCTTTGCCGGTAATTTCGTAGACACATTCAATAGCAATTTCTATACCACTCATTTCTGAGATATAGCTTGCTTCGCCATTTTCGCTTTTTCTACAAGCGGTACTTGCAACAAACATTTTAACAAACTCAATACCATCTATTTTGCAATCGTTTATAGCATAGTCAAAAGCATCACCCATTTTATCCATAAACCTATGAAGTTGTGATTCAGAATAAGGCTTTGGTTTCATAAAAAATATTATATCACATAGAAGTCTGTCCGTCAATATTAAGCTATAAATTTATATCACCATAGTGATACAAAAGCGGGTTTCCCGCTTGTTTGAAGTGAGCGAAGCGAACGTGTCGAAAATACCACTTTGTGGCATTTTCCTTATCCTGCTTAGGCAATACTTTTTGTCCCACTTTTGCCAAAAATTTTGGCTATACGAAAACATTAAAATTCCTATAAAAAATTTTTAATTTATGCCTATATCTGTCAAGTTTAATATGTTATAATTAAATCCTAAAATTGACAAGGAGGCAGTTATGTATTTCATCAATCCGCATATTCCGGCTTACTATTTTAACCGCAAAAAACAAACGGAACCTGTAGACGGAAAATTTACATACT
>CAMWNA010000002.1 GCA_947175515.1 uncultured Clostridia bacterium
CATAGCCCGCTCTCCTTTGCCTTATATTATACTCATTTTGCACTGAATAGTCAAGACTAATAAGCACGCACAATACTCTTTTTAACAAGCCGAAAGCCTTTTCTGAAAATCATCGGCAGCGTTTCGACATTTAGCTCTCCGTCTTTCAACGATATTATTTTCACGCCGTTCTCCGTAAGAAAGTTTACTTCGTGCGTTATCTCTATCGGGTAATTGCCAAGCACTTCAAGTTCGGGGACTACCAACACATTAAATTCACGATACTTTGCCTGCAACCTTAAATTGTTGTATGTGAGTGCGTCCATTGTTCCGCTTTCCAAAATCGTCCGTATTGCCGATAGCCCATTTGCTTTTGCGAACGCTGTCAACGCTTCGCTTTGGCTTTGCAATTCCGCACGATCCCCTACTACCGAACGGCAATACAATATTGCCTTCTTCGTTGTTTCTCTGCTTACTACTTGATTGTTCATATACCCTGTCCTCCTATAAAAAATAAAAGAGCGTTTGACTGCCTTTGCAAATCAAACCCTCTATGTTACCCAACGGATTAAATGATTTCCTATTCAACTGCAATCATTATAGCATTTTTATTTCACTTTGTAAAGGGGTACAGGGAAAGTTTTTATAAAAAATGGGGCTTTCAAGTGAAAGCCCCATTTTCCTTTGTTATGCGGCTTTCAGTTCGTTCCTATGCCTATTCAAGCAAACGCCGACATCAAAATTATTCCTTATAACGCTACGAATTTTATCTTCAATGCCGTTTTCAACCGTTGCCGGACAAGATATAATCGCCCACATTCCCGCTTCCTCGTCATACCTTGTCAAATCGCCTGCGCCGTCCGCATAAACCCTTTGCAAATATTCCTGCCCATGTACGACTTCAAAACCCTCGCTTACAAGTTCTTTGTTTTCGTTACACCTGCTACGCGGATAATCTGCTATCGTAAAATTATGTTTTTCAATTGCTTTCTTCATTCCCCCTCCGTTAAGCAACTTCCGCTTCGTCCTCGTCATCATCTTCGTTGAGTATTTCTACAATAGGTTTTGTTTCCGTATCTTCGTCCAAGACTATCGGCGTTTCCTGCTTGCCCAAGTCAAGTTCCGCATCTATCGCCGCAAGCTCGTTACGCAACTGCTCTGCTTCTTCTGCCTGCTCAAACGGCTTATCTACTTGCTCTTTTGCCGCCGCCAAATCTTCTTCGATACTTGCCTTTTCTGATTGTGAGCGGCGCATTTGAAGATCAAAATCATCCAAACCGTTTTCCAAGCGCATAATTGTTCCCAAACCGCTATCAGATATTGCAATATCATACTCGCCTGCGCCTATTAGTTTGACTGAATATGTGTCGCCCTTTTTTGCTTGCGGAACAATCTTGAATCCTTTTATAAATCCAACAGTTTTACCAACATACTCGCCCGACTTTACAACTCGAATCAACAACGCACCCGCATCTTTTCTTTCTTCGTAGCTGTTTTTGCCGATACGAATTAAATCCTTATCATGTTCGTTACGAAGTTGAATATCGTCCTGCAAGTTCTTTATTTTTACTTCACGAGCGTTTATTCTTTCGGGTGCGTGATAAATCTGCGCCTGTAAAGCATATCGGTTATCACGGTAAACTTTTTCCAAATCGCTCAACTGTCCTAACCGTACCTCGATTTCCATTTTCCTCTTGATTTTCGGGTTGTCGGAAGTTATGGCTTTTATTTCGGCAAATGACAATGTTGCATCGTCAATATCTTCCGCAACTCTTACCGATAAATCGCCGCGGTTGATTTGCGATATAAACCTTTGCTTCGTTTCCAAAATCTGATATGAGTACGCATCGAATGTACGCTTCGTAACATAGGTAAACAGAAATACTTCTTTGTTCTCGTTACCCTGTCTTACTATGCGCCCCTCACGCTGTTCCAAGTCGCTCGGTCTGAACGGTGTGTCCAAGTGATGCAACGCTATTAACTTGTTCTGAAAGTTTGTACCCGCACCACACTTTTCGGTAGAGCCGAGAAACACTCGAACTTCGCCGTTCCTTACCCTGTCGAAAATATCTTGCTTCTGCTGATCGGTTTTGGCTTCGTGAACGTAGGCGATTTCTTCTTCGGGTATTCCGCACTCGATTAGTTTGCGCTTAATATCGTTGTACACATCGAAGTCCTGTTCAGGCTTATAATCGCCGTACATTTTCTTTGGGGTTGACATATCACAGAATACAACCTGCGTACAACGCTGTTCTGCCGTTTCCGACCAAATTTTATAGATATTATCTACACAACGGTTAATTTTACTGTTGCTATCGTCGGGTATCGTCGAATCAAAGCATCTCGGATCAAGCGCAATCATTTTGCCGTCATGGGTAACGCATAGCATATTATCTTCCCACGGCTCAACCGCACCCGCCGATATTTTCTCTGAACGTTCAACTATCTGATCGTTCAATTCCAATATCGTGTCCGTCGGCTCTAACTGCTCAACAATCTTTTTTGCTTCCGGCACGGGCAAGTTCAGCATATCCGCCGTTTTAACGTCTGCGAAACTGCGATACATTTTCAAGAGTTCGGGCAAGTTCGTAAACTTTGCAACTCTCGTCCTCGTCCTATAACCCTGACCACTTGGCGCAAGCTCTAATGCCGTTATCGTTTCAGTATATAAAGCCGCCCACGAATCGAAAAATTGTAACCCGACTTCCCTTAAACCGTTTCTCTGCAAATAGGTCTGCAACGTGTACATCTCTACAAGTGAGTTACTTATAGGCGTACCTGTCGCAAAGACTACACCCCTGTCGCCGCCGCGCACTTCGCCTATGTATTCGCACTTCAAGTCCATATCCGATGAACGTTGCGACATTGCTCTGCTTATGCCTGAAACATTGTTCATCTTCGTAAAGATAAACTTGTTCTTGTACTTATGCGCTTCGTCTACGAATATATAATCTACGCCCAAATCCTCAAACTGCAACAAATCGTCTTTCTTTTCTGCACTCGTCAATTTTTCAAGCTGCGCTCTTTTATTTTTTAAGGTGCGTTCCAAGTCTTTAATACGCAATCTTTCGCCCCTTTCATCTTTTGTCTGACGAATACCTATCTCAATTTCGGCTATTTCTCTGTTCAGTCTTTCTTCCTGTCTTTGCCGTGAAATGGGTATCTTCTCGAAACTCGACATAGCGATAACTACCGCATCCCAATCGCCCGTTGCCACCTTTGCGACGAACCTTTTACGGCTCGTCTTTTCAAAGTCTTTCTTTGTTGCCATAAGCACGTTGGCGTTTGGATATAGAGTTCTAAACTCGTTAGCCCATTGAACGACCAAGTGATTAGGCACAACGATTATAGGCTTCTTTGCCGTACCGCACTCTTTGAGCTTCATACAGGCTGCCGCAATCTCGAATGTCTTTCCTGCGCCTACCGAATGATGCAGCAATACGTTGTTGCCTTGCAACATTCTCGCAACTGCATCTTTCTGATACGGCTTCAAGGTAATTTCGGGATTCATACCCGGAAACTCTAAATAGCTTCCGTCGAACTGTGGTACAACCGTTGTATTGTATATTTCGTTGTATTTATTTACAAGGTGTTCTCGTCTTTGCGGCTCGTCGAATATCCACCGCTTGAACTCGTCGTATATCTTTCTTTGCCTTTCACGAACTGCGACAGTCTCTTTCTTGTTCGTTACGCGCTTCTTCTTGCCGTCCTCCTCAACCTCGTCCGTTATTGTCGGTGTTTGCTGATTAAGGCAACGCTCGAATACCTGAAATGCGTCCATTCTCTCTGTTCCGAATACGGAACGCGCTTTTACGCTTTGACGCATCCATGCAGGTCTGTCAACCCGCCATTCGCCCGTTATAGCGTTAAACACAACTTCAACGTAGTTGGTATAAGCCGGATTAACATCAAGTAGTTCGCAAATGAACTGCTTATAGTATTTTGTATCAACCCAATTTACGCCGATTTTGACAGAAATATCATTTGCTTCCAACGGCGCGGGCTGTGCAAGCCGCAAGGCTTCCACATTCCTTTTGAACGCATCGTTATGTTCGGCAATCCATTCCGCTTGTTCTAACTTTTTACGGACATTTCCCGACAAATATTCAGATGCGTCCTCCCAACCCAAGTACGGATCATTCTCGTCCATTACGCACTTTGCAGGATTACGGTAAACCTTATCGCCAAGTTCTTCCACAACCTCGTCATAGGTCTTTCCCGTCAACTGCTCGATAACGCGCAAGTCAACCACGCCGCGCTCGCTCTTACAAACGTTAAGCGCGTCCATCACGCTGTTACAATGCGTAACTCTCTGATACGGCTTTATTGTGCGTTTAGAGAAAATGTCCGTCTTTTCCGCTGTGCCTGTTTTTTCGTCTACTTTCTCTATGGAAATCAACAAAGCATAATCGGCATCTTCACGGAACAGACTGCGGTTGAGTTTGGAATTGACTATGCCGTATGTCTTAACGAACTTATCATACTCACGGTTAAGCGTTCTCTGCTCGTTTCTCAAAACCTCGTCTGTACAGTTTTCAAGCTGAACGCTCAATACCTTTCTTACCTGTTCGCGCAAACCGATAAGCGCACGCATACGATCTATATTCGTTCTCGAAATATCCCTTGCATACAGCGTGTCCTGCTCTCTCTGATACAGCGTATTTCCGATAAAGGTATAGCAATAATTCTTTAAGTCCTTGTGTTCTTCGTCAATCGGCAATTCCGCTTCCGCAACCGCTTGTCCGACAGGCACAGCTTTCTTTTCGTCATACACGCTTTCGGGCAGCATAGCAACCGCATCTGCAATCGCTTTGCCAAGTTCCCTATCGTCGGGTAAAAGTTCAGTCTCGTCATCGCCGCCGTACATTGACTTATGCTGTACCATTGTGCCGAGCAACATTTCGGGGTGTTCGATAAAGTATTGGTTGACGGGAACGCCGTTATCGTCAACGCCAACGTTAATCCAACTATCCTTTGCCTTTTCAACGATTTTATCTCGTTTCTGAAAGAACAAAATGTCTGCCGTTACTTCCGTTCCCGCACTCGTCTTAAACGCATTGTTCGGTAAACGGATTGCGCCCAACAGTTTTGCACGGTTAGCTATATACTGTCTTACATCGCTGTCCTTTTTGTCCAACGTTCCTTTGGTTGTAATCGCCGCGATAATTCCGCCCGGTCTAACCTTATCTAACGACTTCGCAAAGAAGTAGTTATGTATGTAAAAGCCGAATCGGTTGTATCTTGGATCGTGTACTTTGAACGCGCCAAACGGTACGTTTGTAATTACACCGTCGAAAGAGTTATCAGCAAAATTCGTTTTTTCAAAGCCCTGAACTTTGACTTTCGTTTCGGGGTACAGAAGATTTGCGATATTTCCTGTTATCTCGTCAATCTCCACGCCGTATGTTTCTTTTGCGTTGAACGTGTCGGGCAACAGTCCGATAAAGTTTCCGATACCCATTGCAGGTTCAAGGATTTTACCGCGCTCGAAGCCTATGCGTTTCAAGCCCGCGTATATGCCGTCTATTACCGTCTTGGGCGTGTAATGTGCCGACAACACGGACTCTCTTGCCAAACGGTATTCGTCCGTATCAAGTAAATCCAAAAGTTCGTGATACTCTTTGTTCCATTCAGGCTTATCAGGATCAAACGCATAAGCAAGACCTCCCCAACCAACGTACTTGGAAAGAACGCGCTTTTCTTCGTCCGTTGCAATTCTGCCCGCCGCACGGATTTCGTGCATCAGCTTTATTGCTTCTACGTTCTGACGAAAACGTGTTTTTGCGCCTGTGGCATATTCAAAGTTCTCGTCTGTTAATCGGTAGTTGTGTACGGCTGATACACTACTTCCGCCAACACCGTTTCCTCGATTGTATGTTCGGCTTGACGAAGGCTCTGCACTCTCAATAGGAAGCTCGAAGTTGAGTTGTTCGCTTCCGACGTCTTTTCCAACTGCGCCCGCAAGCTCATCGCCTGCTTCTGTATCGCTGTCAAGTGCTGTGAGAGTTGCCCCGTCATCAACAATATCTGATACTCTCTCGGATACTCCGCTTTCAGATATTCCCGACGCAAGTTCCCATAACGAAAGTTGCGAATAGTTTCTTGTTTCATTGTTATCTTCCTCCAAACGAAAACTTTGCTTTGCCGTTTTCTGCCGTTCTTTTTCTTTCTTCTTTTCTTCCCGTGCCTGTTCTTCTTCGATTATCGCTTCGCGCAAGCCTTCCGATATTTCCAAGACTTCCATACAAAGCCGGAAGTTCGTATCGTCATCAAACGGTAACGGGGCTATATTTACGCCCTTATTGCCTGTGTAAGTTGCCAAACATTGCGTTACGCCCTCGGTTAGACAAGCAAGATATTCTTCGGTGTATTCATCGGTGTCGCCGTCGGCAACGTGTTCCTGACAATACCGATACACCGCTGCTTGCACTTCGCTCTCGCCATTTTTCGGAACGCCGAATAAAACGTTTTGCCGATTTATACAATTACTCAACTGACTTTCACGCATTTTGTGCTGTACGCCGTGATAACGCTCACTACCATATGTCTGCGAAATATCAAATACATACACTTTGCGATTTGGTCTGTTTTCGTCGTAATAAACAATACCGTGTTCGCCGCGTTTTATTCTGCGGTTGTCTTGGTCGTGCCAATCGTCAAAAGTTTTACATACCGTTACGCTCGGTCTCGCCGCATAAATCTGAACGCCGTTCCAAAACGATATATGCGGATTGTTTGTGAGAAAAGCGTAAAAGCCCGCCAATCTTGCACCGCTTTGAAAGATGCTGTTTATTCTCTCACTTGCTTGTTCTGCTCTCATTATCCCCTCTGTCTTTTCTTACTCGGCTTCTGCACTCACATACTTTTTTTGTTTCTCGTCATAGACAAAGCCGCCGTCGCCCCACAGCTCACGATAGAGCGTAATTGCATCTTGACTTAACCGCTCGTATTTTTCGCTCTCAACTTCATAGCCGCCGTAAAACACCTTATAACCTGCCGCCGTAGCCGAATTGTCGCAGTACTCATATCTCACGCTGAAATCGGGTTGCGCTTCCGATATTGCCTGTGCAATCTTCTCAGCCGTATCGTGCGAATCAAAGTAAATCAGATTACCGAGCGTGGGCGGGTTGCCCTCGCCCTCAAAGTATATCTGTGTATTCGACGCACCGCGTATCGTTCCCCACTTTTCCAAGCACTCTTGCTCGTTGTGTTCGTCCTTGACAGGAATTATTTTCGCAAAGTCAATTACCTTATCGCTGTCGCTTTCGGGATCAGTCTTTAATATGCTCTCGATATACTCTTTTATCTGCGCATTGTAGTCGCCCGTGATACACAGTAAATTGCCCATTGTATCTTGTTTCATTGCTCGTATTCCTCGCCCTGCATATCTATAATTTCTGACAGTATGTAACCGCGCAAATCAAACAGCGACTCGTAAACGTCTTGTGTGAACTCGTGATTTTTTACAAGACGATAAGCGCAAAGATACTGCATGATAAGCGGGCTGTCCTCGAAGATTTCTTCGGGCGTTTTCGCCGTTTCCGTTTCTTTGAAAATGCGGTATTCTTCTTCCACGCTTTTCAGCACTTCGGCTTTATAGTCAATCTGTTTTTTCATTTCTGCTAATTCATCTCCGATTTTTCTTCAACTTGATAATCGTCTGCAACATCGTAAACCTCATGACCGCACGATATAAGCTGCAAGCCACATACAGGGCAACATTCCTCATCGCAACCCGCATGATGCTGTTCCCCGAATTTTGCGGCGCAATCGTGGCATACTCCGTCAGGATTTCCCTCGTTCCAATCGCCGACATCGCCAACCTTTATCGGATCGTATAGCTTTCCGTCAATTAAGTATTTCATCTTACATCTCCAATTCTTTTTTGTTTGCCCGTTGCAACGCTTGGTTTGCATCGTAGGCATACAGACTTTCGCCGACATACGGATTTTGTCCGAACTCGTCAAGCCAATTCTGCAATTCGGTCTTGCTCATATACTTGAATCTATGCCGTGATGCAAGCTCGCTTTTGATAAAACTCTTTACGCCCTCAAACTCTTTCTTGGCGGTGGTCTCATCGTAGAAAAGCCGCTCTGCTTGCGGCATCTCGCCCTTTTGCAAATTGCCGATATACCAAACATTTGCAACTTTCGATTTCAGAAGCGGCACGTCCGAAACGTACTCAAAGTATTCGTAACTTGTTTCGGCATAACCGCCTTTGGCAACGTCTACCGTTTCCCAACCTTTCTTCCACTTAAAGTTCAGCTTCACTTTCATGTTTTATTGCCTGTTCTACCGTTTTGCCTGTAAATTCTGCAAACGCTTCTTTTGCATCGTAAAAGCCAAGCGATTCCCACAACTCGTTACCTTCGTGCGTTCCGTCAGCTTCGGGGTGTATGTTTCCGACAAGAATAAAGGTCTGTGCGGGTGAACAATGCTTTTTCATAAGCGTTACATTAACCGAAGAATCGGTTTTTAGCCGCGCCGAACACATAGTGGTATTTTCTATGCTTGCATATTTGATTGTCTTGCAATTATCGTCAAGCAATACTTCTTGCGGCTTTTCCCCGCTTACGCCCCAATCCTGTAAAACATAAAGCATTTCGTTTTGTTGATCGCCAAACGCTTCGCTTAATACGCCGCATAACGCATTGCTTTTATACGTTTCGTTCTCGCCGATTTCCAAGATGTAGTTATACGTTTCAGGCGAAAACCTAATCAAACAGATGCCTTTATGCTCTATTTTTTTGTTCTTGTTGAGTACAAAAACATCAGTAGTAAATACTTGATTTGCCTGCAAACGTTCTTCCGCATCGTCATAATGGTTACTGTTATATTCCAAAGGAATCATATTTTTACCGTGTCGGCACTTAAAGTCATGGAACATATATGTATGCCAACAACTGCAATCGTCCGAAAGAAAATGAACGGGATCAATTATTTGCTTAATACCGATTTTCTTGTTTCCCCTGAAAAAACTGTCTCCGACTTGGTAACGCACTCTGCCCATATATACAAAGTCTTTACCTTCAATTAACTTCTTTTCTTCAACTTCCTTTCTTGTTAGCATTGTTCTCCCTTACATCTCAGGCTCGTCAGGCTCACGCTCTTTTTCCGCACAGCCGCTTGCGCCGCCCGTCCAACCCGCCTCAAGTTCCTCGGCGATCTTCTCTGCTTCGGCATTTGCTACGCCGAGAAAATTGTATCTTTCCCAACGGCAACGTTCGCCGTCAGCGCAAAAGTAACCGTAACAAGCATTACCCGACGCACTTGGTTTTACACCGAATCCCGACTGTACACGAAACAACTGATATTCGGGCTTGCGGTATTTCTCGCATAATTTATCAAGCGGAATAATACAAACTTTGCCCGAATTGTCCAACGCACCGTCGGCAGGTGCTTCATACATTGTTCTGCAACAGTCCGCTTTCGTAAACTCACTTAATCCCTTGTCTGCCAATACCGCGTTTATAGCTTTAATGCGTTTATCACATACAATAAGGTCTTTTTGCAATTCCTGTTTACAGTCTTTGAGATACTTTTTTTGATCTCTTATAAACTCGCCGACTTTTTGATCAATGGCTTTTGCATCATTTAAGGTTGTTTCAACAAGTAAGTTTTCATTCGCTTCGTCATAACCAACGTAGAAATTGCGAAGTTCCTTCCCGTTTTTATCGTACAGATGCGGGTAGGCATTCTGCATTTTGTTGACTTGTACAATGCCGTTTTCGTCTTTGAGATTGTCTAACTGCTTATTTATGAAAATCATGTTCCCCCTTACATTTCCGCTTTGGAAGTTTGTTCGCCGCTCATTCTAATACGTTCTTCTTCCTCGCGTTCCAAATCTTCGTCAAGCGGCTCATAGTTCTCAACGTAGTTCGTATAATAGTTGACATCAAAACCGCTTTCATCTTCCAAAACATCAGAGACTTCTTCGCGGCTTACAAGTTCAGTGATTATCTCATCGGTATGCTCACGCGCAAACTGTTCGTCCTCGCCAAAATTTTCATATTGCGAAATCCAATTACCGTATGTAGAATGGCTTGTACCTTCTTTTATAATCGCATCTGCAATTTCTTTTATCTTGACTTGTTCGGGCGAAAGTTGTTCCGTCTGCTTGTTATCTAAACTCATAGCCGTCCCTTACATTTCCGCTTCGGGTTTACTCTGCAACGCCCGCTGTCCGTCTATAAAACGGTTAGCCGCCCACCTTGCGTTTTCGTTCAACTGTCTTTGGAACGCTTGATTGGTTTTAGAGAAAACAAAGCCGAGATGTCTCAACTTCTGATAAGTCGCATTGTCTACTCTGCCGCCGCCCTCGAAAATAATCTGCAATCTTTTAATTTCCTGATTTTCCACGACCTCGAAGCCCAAGCCGTCCGTATTGTATGTAGCTTCCTCACGGCTCTTTTCCGCTTCCAACTGCTTGATGCGCTGTTTCGTTCTTCTGATTTCCTGATTTGAGTTCTGCAACTGCCATGCGGGGTGCGGCTGCTTTTCCCATGAATAGCCGCCCGCAATTTCCTCGTCCAACCTTTTCGCTTTTTCTTCGGGCATATCTGGATAACCGACCATAGTGCCTTTTTTGCGAAAATACTCGTTTCGCTTCTTCATTTTCTCGTGATTGGCTTCCTGCTCTGCCAACCTTTCTTTCAACGCTTCCAATGCGTTATCGTCCGTCGAATAAATTACCTTACCCAAGTTCGCTTTCCTCCTCTAAAATGTCGCTGTGATATTTTTTGTTGTATCGTTTGATGAAGTCGTTTATTTCTTCCCAATTAACCGTGCTTGCATATTCGTCTTTCAAGTAATAATCATACAAACGCGCTAACACGCTTTTTCCGTTCTCATACAGACAACGGAACCCGTCTGCATCAAGATAATGCGTTTCACTGTCTGCCGTAAGAAAGTCCTTTAACTCGTTATAGAAATGAATTTGATAAGCATCGTTAAAGATTTCTTCTTTTGACTTTTGCATTTCGGCGGCATAGAAATCGTTATATTCCTGCGTAACATTTTCCGCTACCGCCGCACGATAATCTATTTCTTCCGTCATTCCATTTCCTCCTCTGCCAAAGCGTTCTTTATAGACTGCGCATTTTTTTTCGATATGCAACCTATTTCCGTTAAGCGTTTCAGACAATAGTTTCTATATTCTTCGTCCTGCCATTCAACGTGGAAAAACTCATCGCCACATACAGGCTCTTGTCCTTTACGATCCACGCCGTCCGCAAATTCGGGCAAGTACACTTTTTCATACGCCCACCGTGCTTCAATCCAATAACCGTTTTCGTCCGAATCGTTACACCACTCGTTCCATAACGTATCAGGGTTTTGCCATGTCAGCTCGTCAAATAGCTCTGCTGCCAAGCTCTCGCTATTTGTAAGATTGATTAAGTCCTGTCGGGTATATTGCGCCTGCAATTCGTCCGTAGGTACTCGCTCGGCTTTGCCGTCGGGAAAGCCGTATTCGGGAATATAGACTATTTCGTTTTTGTCCTTATACCGCCACGGCTCGTGAAACGCTACGCTGTTCTTATAGATAAAACCGTCGCTGCCGCCGTTCGCACAATATTCGCTTGAATACAGATATTGTCCGTCTTTACTCTTTTCTTTTCTGCCACGATTTTCGTCCTTATATCTTGCCATTTACATCTCCGCTTCGCTCTGCATAAACTTATCGAAAGCACGTTTATCTGCGCCTTTAAGGTATTGGGAAAAGTTCTTTAACGCCGCTTTGAGATTGTGTTCTTCATAAGATACACCGCAGATGTGCCGCTCATTTATTCCCATTGCCGTACACGCATAGCTTTTCCACTCGCCCTTGTAATACACTTCACCGATCTCGATTTTTCTGTCGTTTTCTTCGTCCGAAAACTCATTGATAGTAACGGCTTCCATAATGTTCCAAAGCGTTCCGTTAGTATGCCCTTGCATTAGATAGTCGTAAACCTCTTTCGGCTCATACTGCTCTTTCATACAGTCAAGGAAATGCAAAGCATTGTCCTCGGTTAAATGCGCTATGTATGCGGCATCGTCTTTCATATCGGGCAGATAAGCATACAGCGGCATTACACGCCCGTCGCAAAACGGCTCTTGCTCTGACGTAGGGGCAGATACAATAAGACCGTCGCCGCACTTTACCACGTTGCCTTTATCGGGTATGCCTTCTTTTGCCTTGCAGATAAAAACATCGTCGTTAAGCAATTCGTAAAAATATTCCTTTAACGTATCATCCAACTGCTCAATGATTTTATTCTTAACTTGCATCCCTTTCTTGCCCCCTCATAAAGTCAAATAACGGTAGTTCGTATATTAACTGCTCAGGCGTTTTCTTTCGTGCTTGGTACACTTTTTCTTCCCAATTCTCAACGCCGTACAGCACACCGAATATCGCCATTAAAGCCGTTACAACAATGCTATTCCCTGCCTGCGCATACAAGTCGGCTTCCTTTACATTGTCAGTCCTACTTCCGTCTACGACCTTATAACGGCACTTGCCGTAGTCGTCGTCTGTAAAACCCATAAGCCTGAAACTTTCTAATGGCGTTACGCGCCTAATGATCGGATTGTCTTTATCTCGGTCATCATAGATTTTTACTCCGTGCGTTGCATCGTTTGAACACAACAAACAAGCCGCAATACCGTCAATCGAAATGATGATATTGTCTTGTCTGTAATTCGTCCAATTCAGTTCGCCGCAACGAATAATGTAGTGCGTATTGCCGTATAATGTCGGCTTTTCGATAACCGCATTTTTTATGATTTCTTCCGTAAGTTGCGGCACGTCTTTATCTAAAACGTGTTTTAAGCGCACACCTGAATCGTACCCTATTGGAAACTCAAACCCGCAATCGACGTCTTTCCGAATAGCAACCACAAACAGTCTTTCCCTGTTCTGCGGAACATTGAAATACTTTGCGTTTACGACTTCGGAATATACGTTGTAACCGTAAGCCAACAACATAAAATAAAACCTGCGGAAATTATGTAAGTGGTTTTGCGTGAGTACCCCCGGCACGTTTTCCCAAACGACAACCTTTGGCTTCGATATGGCAATAAATTGTAAGTAACTCCACATAAGACTCGATTTCGTTCCGCTACCCTCGTCTCCGCCTTCGCCTTTGCCTGCCGTTGAGAAGCTCTGACACGGTGTTCCACCAACAAGCAAATCAATATCAAGCGGCACAGGCTTTTCGTTGACTTCCGTAAGGCTTCCGAAATTCTTATCTCTGCCTACTCCGTGAATTGCACAGTATGACTTTATCGCCGCTTCGTCGATCTCGCTGAAACACGCAAGTTCATACGGTATTCCGAGCCTTGTTAAAGCCTTTTCGGGCGCACCGATTCCACTACATACCGTCGCTATTTTAAGCACTATCCCGCCTCCGCTTCACTTTCTTCCAAAGTTTCGTCATCGCCCAAAGCATCATCTTCGGGCATAGGAAAACCGTCTCTGTCTTGATATTTAAGACCGTTCTTTTTATCGTAGGTAACGGATTCCTCATAGTGTCCGTCTACTCTGTACATCGTAAGTCGTTTTACTCCGTACTCTCGACAAACGGCTTCTAACGACTTTTCGCAAGTTCCCAAGCCCATAACAATATCGTCCATCAAGCCTATGCGCGGTTGAAAACTTATACAGCGAAAAGCTAAACCATGTTCGTTGTCGTAGCTTTCAATTTCGTCTCTCTCCTCAACGTTAAAACCGTCCATATTGTTCGGGTAAAACAAGTCCATAAACTCGTCGGCTTTCTCTATCGGCAACACAACCGACATACTGCTATCGAACATTATTCCGCCTCCGCTTCCGATTTCGCCTTTAATTCGTATGATGTATTCCCTTCTATCCACGCATCCGAATCGTATCTACAAACTTTGTCTTTTTCATCGAACGTGATACTTTCGTTAAAATCTTCTTCATCATTTCGCGCATCAATATCCAAAGACGCAAGACTGAGATTGTAACAAACATCTCTTATGTCATTATCTTGGCTTTCAATTAGACACGCTTCCAAACTCGTATTACACGAAATATCGTAAATGCGTTTTTGATACCCTGATTTCTCTGCGCTCTCGCTTTCCGTCAGCGTTATTTCGGTATTTGGAAAACTGTATTCATAGTCTTGGTCGAAATATCGTTCAAACTCTCCAATATGTTCTTCAGGAAGCACTACTACCATACAGCCATTTGCGTATGTACTCATTACGCCGCCTGCCTTTGCCGCTCGTTATTCTCACGATGCAACTTGATAAGCTGACGAAGGTAGTCTCTTGTCTGTCGCGGCAATTCACTCACTACGAATACGTCCCAAAGTTTCTGTATAATCTTTTCGCCCAAAAACTCAACATATTCTTCGTCGTGCAATACGTCGTCCATAAGGTACTTATGCACTTCTTTATAGAACGTAATTTTGAGCGAATTATCGTAAACCTTTTCGATACCGCCGCGCACTTGAATACGTCGAAAATCGTCATATTCTTTTTGCACTTGTACAAAAAATGCTCTGCGCACTTCTTCTATATCTTGTTTCATTCCTGTTCCATTTCCTTTTGGTTTTTGATATACACTCTGCGCTTCATCATGATTTCTTCGGTCTGTTCCTCGATATAAAAGTCGATATTGTCTTTCAATTCGGGAAAACTGTCCATACACTTCTGCGCTTCTTCTTCCGTCGCAAACGGTTTGGCTTCCGATAAATCTTCGGTAACTAATAACCGCTTATTGGAACGCCTGCGGAAATACACCTTTTTCGGCTCGTCGCCCTCTCGGATTAACATTCCCGATATGGTGTACCATTGCGCCGTCTGCTTATACAATTCCTTGAATTGTCCTTTGATGTGCAAGGCATTCAGGTTTCTGTTATTAAAACCGATATACACACCGTCGCCAAGTTTTTCCTGCATATCGGCAACCGTTGACAAAAGTTCTTCTTCGCCCTCGATAAGCATTTTCATTTCATCGGAAAAGCCTTCTTTGCGACATCCGACATACAAACCGTTTTTGGCTTCTTCCAACTGCTCGACTGTTACGGCATTTTTTAATCCGGTAGTAAAAAACCTGCGCAGATCATTCGGCGTCTCAAAGAACTGCCCTTTGCCGTAAGCAAGCATTGTTGAGCCGTCCTCGTTGATGCTATCGGCTATGCGACGGAATATCTGATACTGCAATTCGCCCATAGTGAAGAACATTTTTTGAGACTTCTCATCTTTCAAAACCGTCCACTTTTTCTGCGGATAATATCTGCCGTTTATTCGTTCCTTTACGTTGCTTTCGCCTAATTGCAACATAAAGAAATATCTGCCGTCGCTTAACTGAACAAGCCTTTTGTCGTAGAGAATTGTATAGCCCATACCGTCCTCACATCATCGCTGCATACGCCGACGAATGCTTTTCCATTTTCTCGAATAAGCCGCCGAACTCGTCATTGCACGACTCGCGCATCTCACTCAATACGTTAGTTAAATCGTCGCCGAAAAAGCCGGAACAAGTATCTACTTCTTCCCCCTGTCCGTCCATAATCTTAAAAGCATAACAATCGCCTTGAAGATATTGGTCGTACATTTTGGTTTCGGCTATGAGCATCTCACGGATACGGTCTGCTAACTTTTCGTCCAACTCGCAATGATACTCTTTCTGCGCCTGCTCTTTCGTAACGTATATGTAGCCCACCTGTCCGCTGTCAAAGCGGTCTCCGAAATCCGTGTTTGACATAGTAATACCGGAATGGTCGTACAGGTAAAGCGGCAGAATGACAAATGCGTTTTTATATTCGTCGCTTTCCTTAAACGCCTGTGGATCTTCGTACTCGTGTTTATCGCCGAGATTATAACGTCTGTGCCAACAAACCATTTTGCCGAGATTGTCCCACTCGCGGGGGCTTTCCGCATCTTCGTCGCGGAATACTTGCAATTTATATCCGCCGTCCGATACTGTCATTGAATCTTCCATAAATTCCTCCCTTACATTTCTGCTGTGTTATGTGCCAAGCTCAAAGCCATATTAATTGTTCGTCTTGCATAGTAGCCGCCGCTGTGATCCCACTTCGGTCTGTATAGTCCGCTTGAACGGAATATACTGTCTATCTGCCCTTCGTCTTGAGTCCAATACGCTAATATTCTCGCAAGCGCGAAATCTGCCGAGCTTTGCGTTTCATAACTGCCTTGCCAATCGCCACGGTAAAGCCGTTCAAACTTTGCGCCCTGCCGACTGTTGCGTATTTTATCTATGAGTTCTCTATCCGTCTTTGTAGCTTGCTTGCGGACTATGGGCTTATATTCGACAGGCTGTCCGAGATACTGTTTATTCAGTTCCCCGATTCTGTCCGACAAGTCTCTTATTTCGGTGCTATCGCCCACAACGTTGCCCGTCATACAAACAAACCGTCTGTTGTCGTACATTTCAAGACCGAGCGTGTCATTTTTCTTTCTTGCGTTTTCAGGCAGACTGCCGTAACACAGAAAGTGCAGCCCTTTACCGCTTACCGATGTTTCGCAATAGGTATCAAGACTTGATGCAAGTTCGAGCATCTTTTCTCTGACTTCGGCAGGCTTTTCGTCAACCTCGTCAATGTCAACGAAAACGATACCGCTTGTCAGCACAAAGCTCAAACCGTCCTGTTCGTGTGTCTGTGCATATCTTAATGCCGTATCAAAATCGCCCCACGTTGTCGGCTCATTGCTTTTCGCATAATCGCCTGTGATCGGCGAAATCATTGCTTTGCCCCAATGCCCTTCCTGCGGTTTAGCCTTAAAACACACCCATTGCTTTAACTTCTTTAATTCATCGGGTACGCTTTCAAGCTGCTTCCATTTCCGAATGCTTGGCGTTCCCTTCACGAAAGGAATCGGGGGCTACCTCAACCCCGACGCCGACGGCGGTAGGGTTGGGCGCAGCCTGCGCTCTCTGCTGTTGGTCTTTGTAAAAGGCGCGGGCAACCTTGTCCATCACAAGTTTGGTACTTGCGCAGATAAGGTTGAGATTGTCGCGGAAAAGTCCCGTCTGTTCTTCGGTCATATTCTGCATATAGTCGAATTTATAACCGCTCGTATCGAGACCGAAGTGCGCCGCAAGAATACAACCTCTGCTGTCGGCTTCAATCTTCTCGGCGTTCTCGCCCGTCATGCCTTCAAAACTTCTGCCCTTGTAGTTGTCGTTGATTGCCTTGCTTGCCGCTTCGATTGCCGTCAGAGCCGTCGTTGCATTGTCCATGCCCTTGCAGATTTTAATGGTCTTTTTCTCTTTGTCGATTTTGTAATTTTCGTCGGCGGCAAACTCCGATTCGTCCGTGAATTTGTACTTCCAATGCTTTGCCGAGAGAGCGGCGAACACGCCGTCGAGAATGTTTTTCTTTTCCAAGTCGGATACTTTTTTGCCGATTGCATAAGGCTTATAGTCCGTTCCTTCCGTTGCCGAAATATCGAATACAAAGACGGGATGAAACCCTACCGTTCTTTCGCGCGTGCGCACGATTTCGTTGCCGCTCTCGTCGAGCTTCGGCTGGTCGTTTTCGTCCTTTACCGTTACCTGATATTCCTCTTTGGTAGGCGCAATAATTTCCATATTCGCCGCACCCTCTTTGATGTGTCTGCCCTCACGCGCCCACTCGTTCATGCCTTTGGCAACCGTCATATCGGGATTTTGTTCGAGCATAAGCATAATGTTGCTTACCGAATACTTGCTGTTTGCGCCGCATTTCAAAAGCAAGTCTTTATACTTGCCCTCGGCGATAATCTTCTTGTACTGCTCGTCGATTCTCTCGTTAATCGCATCGCGTTCTTCTACCGTGTAATCCGCTGCCACCGTTACCGCTTCTTTGTTCTGTTCCATTTCTAACTCCTTAAAGATGATTTTTTACGCGCTCAGGCGTTCTTTTAGTTGGGAATAAAAATCCCTGCCCTTGATGGGCAAATTGTGTTTTGTCCTTTCTTCTTCAAACTGAAATCTCTTTTCCAAGTCCTTTACGGAATAGTTTACTTGAAACTTTCGCCAAGTTCTTGAGTCCATATCTTTCAGTTCTTCCCACAGTTCGGGAAAGTTGATACGCAAGCTGCGCAGACTTTTCAACGATTGCAACGGACAGCACCAACACGAAGCTCTGTCATATATTTCGTATAAGCCCTCCCAATCGTAACCTTTTTCGTAACAGTATTTCAGACAGTCCGCTTCACTCCAACCCCACTCAACCAACGGTAGCCTTTTATTCTTTTCCTTGTTGCTTTTCCGTTCAAGCCGATGTGTTTCGTCGGCAGCAATACCTACGCATTGTATGATGTCGTATTGCTTCGACAATTCCCGAAGATGTGCGTTGATTATCCGTATCTTCATTTCTTTGGTACACCAACGCACTTTCGACGTCGCCCATGATCTGCCTTTAATGTTCTGATACTTTCCGAAAAATCCTGTCGGCTGTTCGGGGCGAAACTCAAACATATAGTAGTCAAACGACTTTTCGTTTTTTAATGCCGTGAACTTTATGCCTGCTTTTTCTACCACCGCTCTGATTTTGTCGAGATGCCGATACATAGCGGGAAACTCTTTATATGTGTCGCACGATATAACCTCGTCTATGTGTTCGCCCAACTCAATCAATCTCAAAAGCATTGCCGTACTGTCTTTACCGCCGCTGAATGATACAACTATGTAATCCTGTTTTTTCTTTTCGCTCATTTTCCTCCCTTATGCAACTGCAACCTTTTCAATACGCATTTGCGCCTTACCGCAATAGCGTGAATTGATGTCAATGCCGATATATTCCCTGCCCAACCGCTTGGCTACCGCACCTGTCGTGCCACTTCCGAAGAACGGATCTAATACCGTGCCGCCCACGCGACTGCCCGCCAAAATACAAGGCTCTACAAGTTTTTCAGGGTACATCGCAAAATGCTCGTCCATTTTGTAGGTGTTCGTACTGATTTCCCATACGTCTCGCTTACGCCTGTATTCCTGATCGAACTCCGAGAAATCTTCGTGCTGCTTATTTATTCCCTGCCGCATATTCTCGCCGTAATACTTTGATTTGTCCGCCCTACCACGCTTATACCGCTCTTTACTTACCTGTTTTAACGGCTCTTGTATCGCTTTGTAATCGTAATAATATTTAGGCGATTTCGATAGCAAGAAAATATGCTCGTATGTCTTTGTCGGTCTGTCCTTTACGCTTTCGGGCAAACAGTTCAGCTTGTGCCATATTATGTCCGAGCGCAAATACCAACCGCTACTGCGCAACGAAAACGCAAGCATCCACGGTATGCCGATAAGATCTTTCGGCTTTATGCCTTCCCATGTTTTCGGCACTTCGTATATTCGGTTTTGCATATCGAACACATCTTTGTTCTTGCCGTTTGCGGAAATCGTCATCGGGCCTTTTCCGCTGCCTGCATAACTGTCGCCTATGTTTACCCAAAGTGTTCCGTCCTTTTTAAGCACTCGGCGAACTTCCGAAAAAATGTCCGTCAATCTCGCTATGTACGCTTCGGGCGTTTGCTCAATGCCGACTTGTCCGCTTACACCGTAATCACGCAAGCCGTAGTACGGCGGGCTTGTTACGCACATATCTACGCTCTCGCTCGAAATTGTTTTCAATCCGTCAAGCGCATCTGCGCAAATTATCTTGCTCATTTTTTTCCTCCTGACATTCGTTTCCCCAACAATCCCACCCCGCAGCCCATTGTCTTGCAAATAGCTCAATCCTCGGTACGTTGCCAAACAGTTCAACAATGCGCACTCTTACTTCGTCGGGCTTCTTGCTGTGTTCCTGTCTCGGTGATAGAATACAACTTGATACGCTATTGCTTATAGGCTTCATTTTCCCTTTAACACCCATAAGGCAAATTTCACAGTTGCTTTTCGCATAATATCCGATACCGAAAAAAGGCTTATTGTTTTTCGGGTTTGTCTTTACCCAACTGAAACCCAACGTTGTATAGCGGAATCCCCAATATTCAAACAGTTTTATTTGCTCTTTCAGATATGGGAATGTTACCCACAGGAACAGCACACAGTTTTCTGCCGCAATTTCAGGCACCGGCAAATTTGTTATGTCTTGCATCGTCATTAAACTGTAATGTCCGTATGCGCCCTTGCCGAACTTCGTATTAGGATTGTTGCGCTTGTTGTACTGCCACGGCGGATCTGCGTAAATCACGTTGTACTTTTTGTCTGTGTTATAGATGTCTGTAAACATTGTCCCCCTTTACATTTCTGCTACCTTTTCTTTCTGCAACGCTTCCTGCACGTCTTGAAATTTTGATCTCGGTTGCCATAGGTTGCAATACCGCCATTTACCGTCCAACCCGAATACATACATAAACTTGATCCCCGACTTCCGCGCACTTCTTAACCGAACAATTTTCGGTTTATTGTGTTCGTAGCTCTCGCCGTTATCTCGGCAATACGCATAGCAAGCATTAGAAAAATCGTCGGGGGTATCAGGCTCTAAATTCGGGGCAAGGTTGCTTATATCTCCAAGCGCAAGTAGTTTGTCTATCTTGGCTTCGTTGGTATAATGCTCACACAACATTTTTCCGTTCCGTCCAACCTCGCCCGAACTATGGCAATAAATACCGTAATAGCTGCCGTCTGCTAACTCTTTACATATATAGCTTGCTGTCATCTTTTTCCCTGTCGTTATCAAGTTCTTCCAAGCAATCAAGAAAGTCGTACAAGAATTGGGCGCACCATACTAACTCGTTTTCTTCGATTTCGCCATTCTCAAACTTTTCAAGCACTTCGCCCAAATAGTCTTTATGAAAACCATAGGTTTCTTTGAAATCATCAAGTGTCCAACCTTTGTTTTCCATTTTGTCGAATGTCGCCTGCAATATCTTCTTGTTCATTTTGCTTACCCGCCGTTAGAACAAGCTCTCGATAAAGTTGCTTGTTACGATGTCGATATTCGTTCTGTTCTGCGACGACGAAATAAAGAAAGCCGTACCGCGTTTGTTGTGCATTATGTAGTTCTGCTCGGCTTCGTTAATCTGTCCTGCGTGGGCGTACAAATCGCACAGGTCGCTCATATCGTTAGGCGACAGACTGAATATCAGCGAATACTGACATACGTCTATAAGTGCCTGACTTTTTCTCGCAATTTCGGGCGTACCCGCTACGTCCTTGACGCTCTGCGTAATCGTGATGAGCATACCTTCGTACTTACGAATACGCTTCGCAAGGCTCGCCATAAAGTCAAGCGCAATCGGGTATTTTTCGTCGATAAATAAGTGCGCTTCGTCCACCGCTACAACCAACTTTCTCGCCGTACCGTGCTTCGTGTTGTAGTCCTTGTTCTTTACGACTTCGTTTTCAAGCCACTTTACAATCAAAAGCATCTGCGCATTGGCAACGATATTGTTCTTGTTTGCAAGTAGTTTTTGGAAATCGAATACGACAAAGTTTTCCTGCGGGTTAAACGAAGTTGCGCCGTTCCAAAGGTTGCTGTATCTGCCGCCCTTGCGGAACTTTGCCACATAGTTCATAAGCACTTTCAGACAACCGCGATTGTAATCGTCTTTCTCTTTCTTCTCGCGCTCGTCAATGAGTTTGCCGAGATCGTCAAATGTCGGGTACTGCTTCGCCGTTATTTCCGATAAATCGGAATATGCCGTGATGCCGCTCTTTTCGTATAACTCCTGTGTCAGCTTGTTCAGAAGTTCCAACGAATCGGAATTTATCCCCGGCAACACAACGCGGTAGAACTCCTCCAAGAATTGCAGATGCGCAAAGTAGTCGTTGCCCGTGCCGTCGCTGTTCTCGTCATCTTCCGTTCTGATGATATGGAACGGATTGAGCTTGCCGAATTTCCCACTTGATACGTCCAACACTTTACCGCCGAAGCTCTGACACAGTTTGCCGTATTCACTTTCGGGATCAAGTACGAAAACACGGGTATTGCAACTTGCGATATTCGCAATGATGCTTTTGCAAGCGTAACTCTTACCGCTGCCCGGCTTACCGAGAACTATCATGTTTGACGATAAGTGCGCTTCATCTCTTTTGGTAAAGTCCACGAATACAGGCAACTTGTTCTCGCCGATAAGCAAGCCCTTATCGTCTACTATGGCATTGCTTATGAACGGGAATACTGCCGCAATACTGCTCGTCTGAATACCGCGGGTAACATTGATTTTGTCCGTAATACAGATTTGGCTCGTGAGATATGCGTCCATTTGTCTGCCTATCATCTCGTTATAGCCAAAGCCCATTTCACGAAGCCTGCGGCGTACCTGTTTCTTTACCGTGTTCTTGCCCTTTTCGTCATAGGCGGTCAGAATAATCGTCGTATCGAAAAGCACGTCGTTCTCGTTCTGCAAGTCCAACAAAAGTCTTTGCAAACTTTCCAAATGCGTGTCTTTCTCAATGACGTCGCTTGCGCGGTTTTTCATATTCTGCGTTTGTACTTCCAAAATCGCATTGTCGATGCGGCGTATTGCCTTGAACTTTTCGACGGGCTTCATCTTCATTACGACTTTCGTATTCGGAATATCGAATAAGCCCTCGCCCCAACCGTTACACACCCTCAACGGATAATTGTTGATTACAAAATGCGATAAGGTCTTGCCGTTCTGCTGCGTGGTCGTTAGTCCGAAAAATACGTTTTCAGGCGTGAAATATTCTTCGTACTTCTTGTCGCCTATTTTGCGTTCGTCGAACTCGCTGTCTATCGAATATCTGATGAACGCCGCAAGCTCTCTGCTGTTAAGCGTTCTCGCATTGATGCCCGACGATTGCAACGTTACGGTTGCAACCTGCAACTGCGTTTTCAAATCCCTCTCGCTTCCGCTCTGCAACACAAGGTAGTACCTTGCATACAAAATCGGGTTACTGCTGTTCATCTCGTCAATGGTCGTGATGCGGTCTTGGATTACGTCCACTCTCGTCATGTACTCGCCGTCGCTCAATTCGCCTTTCTCTTTGCTCTCTGCGATTTTTACGATACGATCCATTTCGTCCGCAACAAAGTTATCCAAGATTAAAGGTCGTTCCAACTTCACAATGTCCGCTTCGTTCCCGACTGTAACGTTATTCAGCACACGCGATAAAGCACCGTCTATAAGCTCGTTTTGGTCGAACTCGCCGAGCATACGGAAATCCACAGGGTGGATTTCCATAACGCCGATATAGCGAGAATCTTTCAACGCTATGATGCCGTTGCCGCATACTCGGTCATAAGCAATAATGCTTTCTACGTCGTTCTTTAACTGTTCGCCCTTCTTTGCCTTTTTGAATTTCTTACGGCTTACCAAGTGCTTGAAAAAGTAACCGACAATCTTGTAGAGCCTGTCGCCGTTTATCGAAATGAACAGCGGAATAAATGCAATCATTATGCCGCCCGCAATCAGAAAACGGAATGACAGGTTGCTTGAAAGTGCTATTGCGACAAGTACCAAGACTATAAACCCGACTATAACATCGGAAAGTGTAACGCCCTTATAAAAGGTCATTTTAATCTTTGTTTTCTTCGGAATTATCCTCATTGTTACCGTCCTCCCCGTTATCTATCGGCGTTAAAGTTGTTCTGCCGCTCGTTTCTCTCATTGAGCCTGTATCAGCTTCCGTATTCTTACCTGTTGTATTTGCCGCGCTTGTATCAACGTCAGCCTTGCCCGTCTCTCTCGTAGAACTCATATCGCCACCGCCCGAATTATCGTTACCTGAGGGCGGTGTATTGGGCGGAACATTTCCTTCGCTCGTGTCTGTATTTCTTTGAGCATCGTTCGTCTTGTTCACTACTTCTTCCGCTTTCTTTGCCGCCTGATTTGCCTGCGCCGTTGTTTCTGCTTTCGGCTTTTTCGGTTTAACGTCGGCACGGTTAGTCAATGTCTTACCTACTGCCACATTCTTCAATCTCGGAACAAAGTTTTTACCTGCCGTAATCACGCCGCCCTGCAATAAGTCTTTGACAACCCCGACAGGCAGCGTCGCCAAACGTAACGGCGCACCTGCTATCTGCTTTGCTTTATCTGCTTTCGGGTGTTTGCTCTCTTGTTGCATAACTCTCTGATTGCGGTTACTGTGTACGCTCATATTCAAGCTCTCACCTTTCGTGTGTCCTTGCTTTCTATGCTTCAAATAATCCGAGCCGCCCACCGCACCGCCGACTACTGCACCGACAGCACCCGTCGTAGCTTTTGCAAACGCAAGTCCCGAACGGAAGTTGTAAATCATCTGTGCGAACTCTCTGCCGCCTGCCTGACTTCCGCACAACTGCGAAATAACAAGATTTGCTTTCGTGATTGCAAACGCACCGCCGATCATAAACAGGAAATACACTAACCCGTTTTGGAATCCGTTATCGAAGAAAGTCATTCGGTTGATTTGCGGCATTATCAGGAAAAACAAATTCATTACCAAGATGATGCCGTATGCGCCGAGTATTTTGGAAATGAGCATATCTTTCCAAACACGGAAACGGTTGCCTTCGTCAAGCGGTATTGTGCTTGTGGTTATCGGCGAAACAATATAGAGCAAAATAATATCGAAAATTCTCTGAATGAACGTGATGCTTGAAATTACGAACATAACGAGCATTACAAGTCCACCCAATATGCCTACGACGTAGTTCATTTCCGAAATGTCATAATATTGCTTTACTACCGACAGTTTGTTATAGTCCAATTCGCCCGACAGGAACATTCGCTCAATCGCTTCCCGCTCTCCCGACGAACCGATAAAAGCGTTGTTGCCTGTCGTTATCAGCATCTGCCCGCCTATCGACGATTGCCCTTCCGTTATGTAAATCTGCATCGAAGAATTGATAGACGCCATTATTGTGTTTACAAGTGTCATACCTGCAAGAAGCAAGAACGGAATCAGCAAAAATATCAATAGGCTCTGCCCCGCTTTCGCTATAATCGCACCTCTCGTTTTTCTCTCATTCGATTGATAGTTCGCGCGGATAAGCGCGATGATTAAGAAAATCGTCAGCAAGATCACGCCGATTAGCATAATCGTTAAGAACACTCTGTGTATCGTGTTCGACTGTACAAGGCTTGATACAAGGTCAACATTTTCGCCGTCCACAATTACCGTATCAAGTCCGCAGAGCTTGTAAAAGATTTTTTTGATGAAATCTATGATGTAACAAATTCCTGCCTGAAACTTATAAAGAACGCTGTAAAACCAATCTTTAATTGCGCTTACGACAGGTTCAAATATCCAATCAAAAATTTTACACCTCCCGTCTCAATTAAATTTGAGACTGTACCCAATCCTGCAAAATCGGTAACGAAACTTTCAATGCAACAATCAATACGAAGATTGCGACAAAGCCTATGATTGCGCCGATTAGGTCTTTCTTCGCTTTCTCTCTGCTGTTCTGCTCATCGCTCTTTGCGAGCTTTACGCCGAGTACAATACAGTAGATTGTGCCAACCGCCCCAACGATTGCGATAGCGGGCCACAAAATTGCGTTCAGCACTTCGAGAATGGGTGCGATTACGGGTGCGAAATCCACCGCTGCCAATAAATTTGCCATTTATTTTCCTCCATTTTTTAATCTTTTTAAGTTCTTTCAGAACGAAGGCGGGTATCCCGCTTCCGTTGTTTTTTGTGTGGGCGCAACCGTCTCTGACGGCAAAATGCGCCTACACCTTAACCTGCTCACCTTTTGGGTAGTTTGTCCCCTTGTTTGCGGTTATTCCGCACTTGAATCCTCGTCCGTCTCGTCATCGTTTTGGGCGTACTGCGCTTCCGGTTGCATTAGTTCTTCGTCCGTCAGTTCGGGTGCATTTTTGAACTTTCTTTTGTACACCGCTTTCTTGCCGAAAACGATTGCAATCACAACGCCGACCGCAAGTAAAATCCCGATTATGATCAGGGCTATTGCGCCGCCGTTCATTTGGTATTCGAGTGTAAAACTGTAAGTCCTTTCGTTGCCGAGTTCGTCTCGTACCTTGACTTCATATCTGCCGTACTCTTTGAGTCCGTCGCCCAAGTTGTATTCGATTAGCTGTCCGTCTTTGTAAACCTCAACCATTCCTGCTTCGGATAAATCGGTAATCGTTACGGTTACGTTGCCCTTGCCGCCGTCCGATATTCCGTTAAGTTTGATTGTAGGTGCGGTGGTATCGAGCGAAAGCATAAAGGTGTATTCCTTGCCGTCTGCATTGCAAACTACGGTGTATGTTCCGTCCTCGGTAAAGTTGAGTCTGTTGCCGTCAGCCGCCGAAACTGCTTCGCCGTCGTGGTCTATGGATTTAATTTCAACGTTCGTTCCAAGTGTATAATCGAGCTTCGTTTTCGTACCCTTTACAATTTGGAACGATATGGTTTTCTCGTTGCCGTAAAGGTCGTATGCCGTAAGTCTGTAAAGCCCTTCTTCCGTCAGCGGTGTTCCGATTTCGTACACATACTCTGCGCCGTTCTTCGTTACAATGAGATTGACTTTTTCCGACGATGAAACGATAACGTCTTCGTTTGAAATTACGCCGTTGCCTGTCGTTACGTTCAAGTCAACCGACTTGTCGATAACGACGGAAAAGGTTGCGGTATTGCCGTATTCGTCAAAGATATGGAAAGCATAATGCCCTTCGTCCGAAATAATTTGTCCGAACTCAAACTCAAAAGAGTTGCCGTTTCTCTTTACCAAAACAGACAATGGCTCGTTGTTGACAACCGTTATATCTTTGTTCGTCGTATCAATGCCAACCATTTCCATGTTGTTTATGTACACATCGTAATCAACCGTCTTGTCAATGGTAAAAATTTTCACGCTCTGCGTTCCCAAGTCGTTCGTTGCCGTAACGGTGTAAACGCCTTCGGCGGAAAGAGTATCGCCGTTTTTCAGTTCTACGAGTTCGCCGCCGTTCAATGAGTATACAACGCTAACAACGTCGCTTGCCGTCCAAGATACGGTAACGTTCTTGTTTGTGGTTACGCCGTTTTCAACGCTCAATGCAAAATCGGGCGCAAGCGTATTTACGGTAAAGCCGTAGTCGGTAAAGTTTTCTTCATCGGTCAGACGGATAAGGCGGATAGAATAGATTCCGCTGTTTTCGTCGCTTGCCGTGAAAGTAATTTCGCCGTCATAATCGGTTGTAAATGCTTGTCCGTCTTTGCTAACAACGGCGTAATACTTCTCTCTGTCGTAGGTAAACGTAACGTCGGATTTTGTTTTGCCGCCGTCTTCCACTCCCGAAAATTCGCCGTTCGGTTTAGCCTTGTTGAACGTGTATTCTTTCGAGATAATGCGCCCGAAGTTGTCGCGTAAGAGAACAGTATAAGTTCCCGCACGGTCAAACACATAGGAAAGAGTATCGGTAGAAACGCCGTCAATAAGTTTTCCGTCCTTGCGGATTTCAAGCGAAACGAGCGTATCGAATTTCTGCTCTAACTTAATCGTAAGTCTGAATTCGGTGTCGTCCGAATTGTTCTTAAAATCAATCGTTGCGGGGTTGCCGATAATGTAGACGGTAAACGAATAACCGTTGCCGAGCCTGTCGTAAACGGTAAGCTGATATTCGCCGCCGACATTCAAGTAAGGCAATACGTCGCCGTAGGTGTAACAACTCTTTTTGCCGCCGTTTACAACGGTAAGTACCGACCATTTATCGGCGTCAACGATTTCGTTTACAGAAAAACTCTCGTAATAGAACGCTGCGCCGCCGGTAAGACTATTTTTCGAGATAACAAGTTCGGCAGGGCTGTCGCTTCCGATAACGGTTGCCGTTACTTTGAGTTCGGGGGCGAGTACGTCCGTAAATCCGTAGAACACGGTTTCGTTGCCCGCTTCGTCAAGTTCGGTCAGTTTGTAAAGACCGCCTATGGTAACTTGCTTGTCGAAAGCAATCCCGTATTCGATTTTTACCTTTTCGCCGTTACCGCCGACGAGTTCTGCAAATAATTCTGAACCGTCCGCTCTGTCGAAAATAAAGTCGTTGAGAACGGGTGCTTGCGTTCCGTCGGGGGCGGTAAATACATTGTCGGTCATGCTGTCCGCAGGTTCGCCGTAAACGTTGTCGCCGTCAAGGTCAAAATAGTTCACGGTCGATACGTTTTCCTTTGCGTAATGAGCAACCACTTCATCCAATGTAGTGCGGTCAAAGTAGTACAAAAGACTGTCTGCGTTCGCTTTTGATTTGTAGAGCCAATATTCCCCTACTCTTACCTCTCCGCCGTCGGCTACAAGGTGATGCTGATTAAAGTGAGCAACGTCGTCGAGAAAGAGAACCGTAACGCTCTTTCCGAATTCCTTATCGCAGGCGAAAGCAAGAGCTTCGTTATAGGTTGCGAACGAAAAGTCCTCTCCGTCGATATTCGCAACGTACCATTTAGATATTAACTGTTGCGATCCGTTCAATTTGTCTGCGTTATAGGTCGGGGCAACGGTGTCGATAGTTACCTTGTATTCGGTCTGATTGCCCGCAAAATCGGTAAGCACAAACTTGTAAACTGCATCTTCCGAAAGTACGCTGTTCTTCGTATAGGGCGCACCGTTTACGGTTGCGGTAATATCGCCGTCCCAAGAGAAGAACACGCTTTTGTTCGTGATAGTTCCGCTCTGTACGGGTTTGTTGTTCGCATAGATTTGTCCCGTAGGCGCAACCGTGTCGATATAAGCGGTAAACGTGCTTTTGTTACCCGCAAGGTCGGTCAATACAATGTTGTAAGTTCCGTCTGCCATAAAGGTCTTGCCGCTCGTGTAGACAGCGTATTCGCCGCCGTTATGAGAGTACGTTGCCGTAACGCCCGCTTCGGTAATATTGAACGATAAAGGCTTGTTAGTGTAGCCGTTGTTCGCTAAAACTTTGCCGTCCGTTTTCCATACGCCAACGGGCGCGAGCTTGTCGATAAACACGGTAAAACTGCTTTCGTTGCCCGCTCTGTCGTTGAGCGTAAGAATGTACTTCGTTTCCGTTCCGCTTGCAGTAGTTAAAGTCTTTCCGTTGCCGCTTGCATAGGTAATGTGTTCGTTGAGATTGACATTGCCCTCCGAGCTTATAGTCGCGCCTGTATTGCCGCTGTTCGTAATGACGGAATCGTCGTTAAACGTAACGGTCTTAACCGAATTAAAATGCAGCGTGCTTCCCGAAGAATATGTCCTTCCGTCGATCGTTATCGTGGGCTTACTGCGAACGATGTGATAGACAAAGTTGCTCGTAATTCCCGTTGCGCTCGTAAGCGTAATCGTGTAATTGCTACCTGAATATGCGCTGCCTATCGTGATATTCGTGTCAAGCGCATAATTGCTCGTTACCTTGCCCGAAGACGTGTCGCAGGATATTCTCAACTTGTCGTTGGGGTTAAGATATATGTCGGTATCGAACGTTCCCGCACCCGTAACCGTCTTGCTGTATGCAAGCTCGTCGTTACGGTAAATCTCAACGAGCGGGGCTTGCGTTTCGAGATAAACGCTTGTCGTTGCCGACTGATTGCCGCAGCGGTCAACCGAGTAGAAATAGTACCAACCGTCGCCCGAATTTGCGGGAATAACCGTACCTGATGAATACGGCTGATAAGTGCCGCTTACGGGTGTCTTGTAGTAGATATTCGCTACGCCGCTGCCGCTGTCTGTTGCCGAATAGGAAAACGCTTTCGAGATATATGCGCCGCTATTCACACTCGTTCCGTTAGAGTAAACTTTGCCCGTAGGCGCGGTGCTATCGTAATAGAACGAGTATTCGGGGCTGCGGTGTCCCATAGTGTCTTCCGCATAAACGTAATACCAACCGTTCGCCGTTCCGCTCGTATAGGTGTTTCCCGTCGTGTAGGAATAACTGCTGTTTGTGGGCGTCTTGTAGTAAAGCCTGTAATTGTTTCTGTCAGACGCCGTAATCGTTACACGTTCTTTCGTATATGCGCCGTTGGAAATTGTGCTTCCGCTTGTATAGCCGCGCATAGCGATTGTAGGCGAAGTCGTATCTACAATGAGCGTTCCCGTCAAGGTCGAACTTGTATTGTAATATCCGTAAGCGGGAAAAATAACCCAAGAGCTTTCAAACTTTTTACCCCAATGATAAGAACGGCTGATTTTCAATGTGTATGTTCCGTCGCTTAAAGAGATAATGTTTGCGCCGAAGTCCGCAGGCGAAAAGTGGCGTAACGAACTGCTCGTGCTTGTGGTAGTTGTGGATTTGCCGTTGACGTTTATCACCTTTTTGTAATAAGTCGTGCTTACGTCGTTACCGTTTTCATCCTTGCCCGTTACTTCGCTGTAACTTGAACCGGTATAAGTGGCTTGCCATTTAACCGTACTGCCGCTTAAAATCTGAAAGGAATAAGTCTTATCATAATAAGACGAATAGCCTGACGGCACATAAAGTTGATTAGCGTTAGTAAAATCAACGCATATCGTAGAACTGTCCGATTTGATAACGCTTGTAGCCGATGCGCTGCCGTTGTTGGTCGTTCCGTAGATTTTAATGCCCGTATTTTTTCCGATAGTTTCCGTATAATTCGTTGGCGGATCCTTTACCATAGAATTGTAAGACGCAACTAGATGGCTGTGCGTTTCGTTATTTGATAATGTCTGAATTCCCGTATTGCTTGCGGCGTGTGCAGTTGTTCCCGATCCCGTGAAAATCAATGCGATTCCACAGGAAAATAGAATTGCCACGGACAATATCAAAAGACCGATTTTCTTTTTTGCTTTTATTTTCAAATGTTTCCTCCTCTTATTTCCTTTCCAAACGGATTTCTCCGTGTTGCGCTTCTTCGAGCCGTGCGATTGCTTCTTGTATTGCACCTATTCGCTCAACATCGCCGTTAGCGCGTTCTTTGATTTGCTTTAACTGCTTGATTGCTTTGTCGTATTCAGCGGATTTGACTTGCACAAATATATCTGCTGTTTCCTGCTCAGTAGCAAAGCCTTGTAAACTGCGGGCAACAATCATTTGTAATTTTTCCGTCATACTTGCCTGCCTGCGCCGTTCCGCAATCTGCTCTCTGACAGTTCCACCGCCACCGCCGATATTCCTGCGGCGCGAAGTGTTCACAATAGCGTTTCGTGCTTTCATATCGTAGAAAGCCGCCGCTTCATCGAAGTATCTGCCCGTCAGAAGTTCCTGTTCGCTCATCTGCAAATTATAGAAATGGCTTTGATAACTCGGCGTGAACTTTGCTTTAATCGGCTGATACCCGAACACCGTTACAATGGCGTTGCCCATATTGCCTTTACTGTTGAGCTGTTGCAATTCCGACGGATAGATAAGCGGACGTTCTTTTACGCTTGTGTTTGAGTTCACATCGTCGGCACGGACTGTATTAAACCCTACCGAACGCTGTACGATACTGTAATTGCCGCAACGCTTGGAAAATTCCTCAATCGTCTTGTAGTCCGTCGTGCCTATGAATATCTGCGTGTTACAGTTCGATTTGATAATGTCTGCCGATTTATCGTCATACACTTTTGCAAGCTGCGCATAGCTCTGAACGACAAGGTTAAGCCAAATATTGCGGCTTCGCCCGACGGTTATCATCTGTTCCAACTTGTGTATCTGCGGCAACTGTCCGAACTCATCCAATATGAAATAAACAGAGCGCGGTAATGATAATGTCGGATAATCGTTTGCTTTGCGCACAAGTTCCTTGTACGCCTGCAATATAACCATTGCCGCCAACGTGTGCCTTGTTTCCTTTTCATCGGGTATCTGCAAGAACAGCGCGATAGGCTTTTCCCCCATTTCCGCAAACTCAATTTCGTTTTGGCTTGTTAAAGCGCAAAGCGAAAGATCTGCGAACATAGAGAGTTTGTCAAACGTGCTTGAAAGATAACTGCCCCTCGTCTTTTCCGAACTGTCCAACACCTGCTTTGAAAGCGATACTGCCTTTGAAAGCGGGCTTCGTCCTCGGAAATAATTGAGCATTTCCGCACAATCATCGTCCGTGTTGGTTGCGACTTTCATTAACGAATAGAAATTGTATTTTTCTTTCGACATATTCAGTTCGGGGTTGGCGCAATCTTCAAGCATTGCAAGTGCGATTGCAAGCACAAAGTTCCTCGCACCGCTTTCCCACATAGGCTCGTTCTTGTTCGTTACAGGGCATAGCACCGTCGTTATGTCGTGCAAATCTTCGTACACTATGTCGTTGAGTTGCTGTTTCTTTACCTGTATCGCCGCATCTTTATCTTTTGGATCGTAATACTCTTTGCCGTCGAACTCATACGTTCCCCTGTCCTCGTGAATGATGACTTCCTTTTCCAAGTTCAACATTCGGGTGTAGTTCACATACGCGCTTTCCATTGGATTCCAACGTACCGAATTGTACGGGTTACGCAAGTCCAAAATCTTAACAGTGTACCCCTCGTCTTTCAGCTTCTTTGCGTGCATTTGGTACAGTTCGCCTTTGGGATCGGAAATTATCATCGACGGCTTTGTTTTGCTCGTCGCAAGTATCTGAACAGTCGGATTCACAAATGTCGTAGTCTTACCGCTGCCCGTTGTTCCGATTGCCAATGCGTGTGTCGGGGGCGAAAACGTAATCCTTAACCTTTTCTTTTCCTCATGCGCAATAATCGGTATGCCCTTTACTTCTGTCTCGGCAAGCTCGTCATAGTAAACGGTCTGAAAGTTCTTCGCTATTTCCTTTTCCGATTCAAACCGTGCCTGTTCAAGATTTGCCGCGATATGTTTGTCGCGTTCCTTGCCCTTTATGATGTTCTTTGAGTTGAACAGCCAATAATGGGTGTAGTAGTAGCTTGCCGCTATGAAAACCGCCACAAGCAAAATCACGCCCGTAAACATAAAAGTTTGACCGTCAAATAACCAATGCGCCGAATATTTCAGGTGGTAGCCACCTTTTATAAAACAGTTAAGAGAATAGCCGAAGAAATAACAGCAGAGTACCGTTACCCCCAAGATAATCGCCCATTTTATTATTTTCTTTTTCATGTCTTACTCCGCTTCTATAACTCCTTCGTCTATCAATCTTTCGTAATTCGCTCTCGCCAATCGCCGCCTGTATTCCTCAAAGCAATTTATCGCTTCGTCGTCAACGTCTGCGCCAATCCGTAATGCTTTGCTCAACAGATAACCTCTGTGCGCTTTGTCTGCCCGCTTCTTTGCCAAGTCTGTCTTACATTTCTTTACCTCCCTATCGCCCTTTTGCTTTATATGCAAAGCGGCTTTAATTACCTTGTCGCCAAGCCGCCTGTATATGTCCGTTATGTATTTTTCGCTTACAAGATACTTTCCTGAGTCATCGATTTTCTGATCTTCGCAAATACGTTTGCGGTTAGCATCGAATCTTGCCAAGTCAGAACAGAACGTGTCAAAGTCCATTTTTAAGTTTGGATTGTTCTTGATAATGAAATTAACTATGTCGTTCACTTGCGGACGAAGCGCGTCCATATTCTTGCTTCCGTAACTCACTCGTCCGTCTAACGGCAACGCTCGATATAAGGCAAGCAAACGCTTTTTCAGCTCTCTTTCGTAATCGTTCACGCCTTGCAAATGGAACAGCGTATCTTGTGCCGAATCGGTCAAGTTTCGGCGGCTACGCTTTAAGTCAAAACTCGCATCTGTCAAACGTTCCTCGATTTTTATGCGAAACGAATTGAGTGCTTCTTGTCCTATCGTTCCAAAACGGTATCGCTTCTCTTTACTGTTTTCGGTTGTGAACATCGGCTCTTTCTCGAAGAATCCCAAGTGTATGTGTTGGTTGTCTGTGTTTTCGTGCAACCCCGCATACCACACAACGTTGTCAGCGGCAATACCTACACTTTTGAAAAATGCGGGTAATTCTGCTTTCAACAATTCCATAGCATCTTGATAAGATGTCATATATTTCCCGCCGAAATCTTCCGTAAAGCTGATGACTGCGTGCCATATATTGCTGTCCGTTGTCCGTAGCATAGATCGTAAATCTCGTATGGCTCTTTTCGTGAGTAGACCGTTTGCCCCGAATAGACCGCTACTCTTTTCTCTATTGCCCGCATAACCAAGAAAGTCTCCTTCGTCTATGCCACGGTTGACATATCTGATTATGTCGTTGTGCTGTCGGCAAGAGTAAAACTTTCGTTCCGCAATGTATTTCGGCTTCATGGGAAAGCGGCTCATAGCATCACTATTTGGGGCATAGCCGATACTCACAAGCACATTGGGAACGCTCATAGTTTATCAGTTCAGTACGCCCGGTATATCTTCCGAATCGCCGTCGTCATCATCGTCCTCGTCAAACAGCGCGCCGAGCAATCCGTTCAAAAACTCGATAAACCTTTTCGGCACGTCGTCCATGTATCCGATTTCCACCTGAGTCTTGGTTATCGGCTCGTCCGTAGCAATCGCCAAGAGAATGTTGTATATCGACGATGACATACGTTCCGACATTTTCAGGTGTGCCAACAGCCCCTCAACGTGCTTCTTGTTGTATTCGTGCATATCGGCAATCATATCTTTGAGTTGTTTGAGCGTCGCCGCCATTTCGTCCTTGTTATTAAACGAAGGCGGGATTGCGCTTGCGCCTGCGGGCGAATCGGGCGGCGTAGGAAAGTCCTTCATCTTGTCCTTGATACCGCGTTCCAAAAGCTCGACGAGTAACTGATTCTTTGTCTGATAGCGATTTTTGTTCATCTTAAAAATTGTGTTCAAGCTCTCAATGAGCTTCGTGTCGTAGATCCTTACGGTCAACTTGGTTTCAAACTGTTTCATATTAAATCTCCTTAAAAAATAATTTTTTTTAACACTTCAAAAAAGTTACGGATTATCTTTTGCAACTGTTCCTGTGGGTACTCGCAAACCGCTATAAGATAGCGTACCGACTTATCGTCGCGGAACAGGTCATAAAGGATTTTGCCTTCTTCTATCGGACTTTTTTGTATCTGACGATGAATTATGTCGCCGTAGCCTTTTTCTTCCATGACATCTTCAAGCGCATACATATAGTCCGAATCCATAACTACAACTTCGCTCTCGATTTTGCCTTTATACGCTTTACGCATTTTCGCTATATGTTTTTGATAGTTCAATCTTCTGTGCGCAAGCAAAATCAAATCGCCGAGCTTATCATTTACGGGAACGTACATTTCCATATCCCCGATTACTGCATTTAAATATTCCATACCGTCCTCCTGATCGGGAATTTATTAGTCCCTTCACTTATTAGAGAAAAATCGCCATATCTGCACCCACCTTTTTTGAAAATTTTTCAAACTTTTTTTATCAGCACCTTTAATTGGGCATAAATACGAGCTACACGCTTATTGATTACTTGATGTGCCACACCTTCTTCTCGCGCAATATCCGACTGCGACATATTCAGAACAAAGAGCTTATGTATCGTCTTGCGCTGCAAATCCGTAAGGTACGGTAATGCCGCCCTCAACTTACGCATTAAAACTTTCCGTTCCGCTTTCGCTTCCCTTGCAAGATACAATTCCTCCGTGTCTGCTTCCTCGTCTGCAAAGTCGTGTCCTGCTTCCGTGATGCTTTCAAGCGAAGTCGAATAATAACTCTCATACGCATCGCCACGCCATTCTTCCTGTAAGCTCTCACGGTATTGCTTTGCAACTTCGTCCGTTACTTCTACCGAAACCTTTTTGCCATGCTCATTTTTGAAATAAATCTTTTCCATTTTTGAAATCCTCCGATTTTTGATTTTGTTTTTGAAAATCGCAATCGGGTGATTTTGCCCCAAATGAAAAAAGCCCGACTGCGTGGATAACTCCAAGCAATCGGGCATAAACGGCAACAAAAAAGAAGCCTGACAAACAGAATAAACCCTATGCAGGAATTATCTGTCTGTCAGACTCCTCTTGACCTATCTCATCAAGTCCAATCTCATAACAAGACGTTAGCGGTGGCATTCAACGGAATCCCGCCGCCCAAAATATTCTTATGTAGTGAATTGCACCTTTTTAGGCGCGTTGGCGTAAAGGCTTGTCCTCTATCGGCTTTTTGCTTATGTGCATACTGTCATCACTGATAATGACCGAAGCAAACTCTCCGCACTTCGGACACTCAATTTCCACTTTTGTTCCTGCTTCGCCCTTGCAAAGCCGTTTTCCGCATTTCGGACACATAACAAATCTCATAGCAATATACCTCCATTTCCCATAGGCAAGCACCCTTGAATTTAACTAACTACTTTGTTACGGTTTGGGCATCCTATAACGTAGTAAGTCAAATGCTTGTCCGATAAAATTTATATTCAGTTGCAACGGGGCTGTGCGCAACTCAATACCGATTTAATAAGTTTTGATACAACCCACTAATACACCTTGTATTTCGCAGTTGCTAACGATTATATCTTTCATTGTTTTATTTTCGGGGTGTAAGACGATTTTGCCGTTCCTATGATACAGGCGTTTCAACGTATTGTTACCGTTTGTCAAGGCTACGACTATATCTCCGTCGTCTGCGTGGTCTTGCTTTCGTAAGACAATCAGATCGCCGTCGTTGATTCCTGCTTCTACCATACTGTTACCGCTCGCGTGTAACATAAACAGCTTTCCGCTACCGAACAGCGAACGCGGCAATTCAAAGCTGTCCTCGATATGCTCAACCTCAAAGCTCGGCTCTCCGCAAGCAATCGCCCCGATAAGCGGCGCAATCGTTGTTTCGCCTTTATCGAATCTTGACGGAAGCTCTATATTGCCGAGCCTTGTCCGCTGTATTCTGCCCTCACTCTCCAAAGCAAGCACATACCGCTGAACAAGGTTGAGCGAACTCATACCCATATAGTGCATAATGTTCCGATAGCTCGGCGATCTTCCGTTATCCGCTTGGTATTCCTTAATGTACTTCTCCATTTTACATAAAGTATTTGGGTTGAGTGTTCTCATCTGTATCAACTCCCTTAATTGAACGGCGCGTTCAATTTAGATTGTGAGCGCATTATAGCACAAAAAAACAATCGTTTCAAATTTTCATTGCCCGTTTATGGGCAGTGAACGACTTTTTTGAAAAATATTTGTTCCCAAAAGCAAAAAAAAGACCGACAAGACAATGATTTGCCTTATCGGTCTTTCTACGCTAATTTCGCTTAATAAACGTAAATCTCAATTATATCGCTCTTTACTTGCGGATCACGCTTATTGATAACTTGCACATAAATCAAGTCGCCTGACTCTGCTTTATCTGTTATCTCCAAATATCTATGGTAAAAATATGCTACTTCCTTAATTAATTCTTCATCAAGGTCATACCCATTTCTGCTAATAGATAATATACGGTACTCACATTCAGTATAGGATGTGTTATCCGGATTTAAAGTTACATTAAACTGACAAAGCCCGCCTATTGATACTACATTATTACCCTCTTTTGTCCACACATCAACCAATATACTTTCTGCCGGTATACGATTACGAACAAAATGCAATTCAAAATTTGCTACTATATTATATATCGGATTTTCTATCGTAACTTTCGCAGTAACATCAAGCTCATATGGTTGTGTGGGTGCATGAAAACAACTACCATTGTCATTATAATCCGTTGTTATTGGACTATTATCCAATTTGATAGAATCATTACCAAAATATTCTACATTTACATTTTCACTACGCAAATCAACAACTTGTTTTTTTTCATTATTAGTCTGTAAGTTCGTAACCTTACTAATTACATAAGGACCATCCTGTCGACCTTGTTCAAAAACATAAACGTCTTTTACTTCGTTCAAATAATACTCAATATGTTCATATTGTGCTTTACATACAGATTTTTTTCCTTCTTTTACAGGCTCACTCCAACCTAAAAAGCGATACCCCTCTTTACACTTGACACTTGGTTCATTCGCAGACGAATCAACCACTTCGCCATATTCTCCGGCATCATAAGTAACTTTATTGCTATTACAAGCCGTAAGCGTCATAAAAGACATTGTAATCAACATAATTACTAATAAAGCAATGCCAAAAACCTTTTTACTTTTCATTTTGTAATTCTCCTTTTAAGTTACTGTTTATTGCTCTATGTGAGCAAATATATTATAGCACTTTTGTATCCGTTTTTCAAGCACTACAAAGGGCTATTATATTTTATGCTTTACGACGGTAGATAAAAAATTATTGATAAATATCCTTTGCTTTTCGTTTTTGCTAAATTGAAATTTACGCTTTCCCCGAAAAGAAACAAACCGCATATACAATGCCGCAAAGCAGATTTACACCGAAACAACTTGCAACACCAATAATCAAATATAAGTTATTAGTCGTAGCAATAGTTAATGCTATACCGCCCAACACAAATGCTACACTAATAGCACCTATAACATACCAAACTTTAATGAATATACGCACAAATTTTGATTCAATATTTCCGTGTGTTGTTAAATCTTTGTATATCTTTTCGGGAATTGTTTCAGTAACAAACAGTGTATCGTTAAGAATACGGCATTTTATCTCTTTAAGTCCTTTCAAATATTCGTATTCAGCTTCATAAAAGTCATAACCTGTTGTGTAACTTCTTTCTACACCATTATAAAAGTAATGCAAAACGAGTGCAAATTTGGTGTTCCATTTTTTATTATTATACTTGATTTGCTTAAAGTCAAAAAGCGTACATAAAATGTCAGTTCCGTACTGCATTACTTTATTGTATTTTTGATAAGTTAAACAATACTTGATATTTCTTACAAAAACAACTATTGCCATAACTAAAACAAGTCCACCAGCCACAATTACTGCCATCACAATACGGTCTGAACGGTGAGCTTGTGCATAAGTAACGAAAAAAATCACATAAGCTAAAATATAGATTGCACATAAAATTGCAAATACCAAAGTTGATTTAGGAAATTTCTTTTCGCGCATTTCTAAATTTATTCTCCGCTAAATTACTGTTTATCGTACAGTCAGTATATCAAAAATTTACGATTATATCAATCGTTCAGTATTCCTCTTTGATTTTCGTTACAAACTCTTTGAACTGCTCACAAACGATCTGCGGCGCAAGTATTCGCATTTTGCCCTGCGTTCCTACCACCCACGCAAAAAAGGTTTTGCTGACTTGTATAGGTACTTTCAAACGGTAAGTCGTATCGTCCACCTTGACAATGTTCACTTCTTCGCCGAACTTGTCATACACGTCGTCAAGCATAGCGGAATCGAACTGCAAGTCAACATCTTGTTCTTCGCCGCCGAACATAGAGAAAACACGCTGACGATAATTTTCAATGTCAAAGCCGTCCAACTCTTTTCGATACACACGCTCGGTTGCTTCTTCTTGTGCTTCTGACATCCTATCTATACGGTAAGTTGCCGTTCCGTCGTGCTTATCATAATAGCAAACAAGATAATAATTGTCCTTGTTCCATACGACTACAAGCGGATTGACAAAATATCGCTTGCCGCCGTTCCGATATACCTTATTCTTCTGATAGTCCAATGAATAATACTTGAACGATACTTTTTTATTATCCGCTATGGCTTGTTTTAATGTATCAATGGTGTAAATGATGTGCCTATTGTTCCGCTTGGGCATTGTACCGAATCGGGCGGCGGCAGTCAATTCCGATGCTTGAAAGTCGCCCATTGTAGTCATAAGTTTATTTGTGAGCGTTTGCTTTTGCGTTGCGCTCAACTTTGAAGCCTGCACAGCATCTGCAAGAAAAGCAATCTCGGCACTATCAAAATGACGGTTGACAACGTAGTAAAAGTGATATTTTTTCTTATATGTAAGCACCTCATAGCCGTACTCGTTCAGAAGTGCAATATCTTGTAACAGAATTTTACGCGACACCGCTATCTTCTTTTCGGCAAGCAAAGCAATAATCTCGTCCGTATTAAGGGCGTGATCTTCGTCGGTTAGCCGACAGAGCAAGTCATACAAGACAAGCAATTTGATTTTCTGTTCGGTAGCGTGTGCCATAAAACTTCCTTATTTATGAGTTTGGTTGTTCTTCTATATTCTCATTTTCAGCTAATGTTTTTCGATTATCAAAACAATATTTTTTGACGATTATTACAATTATTCCTATAATGCCAACAATAATGAATATCCCTCGCGGTAAAAATATCCATTGTATTAAATCAAACGTCATATCGCGTTCCGCCATACAATGCCCATACTTATCAATGACTAATTCGATTGATGTACCAATCTTACTTTCGCACCACTCTTTGGACTCTGTTTTATTTGCTACGGGATAGGAAGTAGTCGCGGAATAATGCTTACCGCTTTCTGCATCTACATATTCACATTTGAAAAAGCATTTATCTGACTTAGAACTTGAAGAAACTCTTCTAACCTCATAACTCACTATCGTCCCCTCTACACTCCAACCGCTTTTATGGATTTCCAAATCGCTATGACGAAAAATCATTCCGCCGACACCTAAAAGGATAAGTAGGATAAAAATAGCAAGCAAACTTGAATATGAAATTTTTCGTTTTTTTACTTTATCGTCCATAATTCGTTCCTTATAAACGGTTTCCCAAGTGGTCTTTTACTTTGACTTTGAAAACTATAACAAGCAAAATTATCAACAATACTACTTCAACACCTATCAAAATTCCACCGCGCAACCATACAAAATTGTATTGACCTTGATAAACGGACTGCAATTTATTGGCGACCTCACAATGCCCTTTGTCGTCAATAATCAGTTTTACGGTTTTTCCAACTTGATTTTCACACCAAGTGCGCCTTTCATTTAGCTCATCTGTCTTATCTTCACGAACTTGCCAATAATCGCTTGCCTTCCATACGTTTCCGTTTTCTTCATACTGATAATAAAGTTTGAAACTATAATGTAACCAACCACTATTGTTACTGTAACCTTCGCCCGTTTTAAGTTCTATAATATCGCCGTCAACTTCACGTCCGTTAGACATAAGGTAATTCAAATCCCGTAAATATGTAATACCGCCAATAGAAGAAGTCAAAATAAGAGTGGATAACGCCATTAAAAATATGATTGTAAGTATTAAGCCTGTTTTATTTTTCCTTGTCATATTTTTGTTCTCCGTAGAGCAACTTCGTGTTATTTTGTCGTGGATATTTCTTCTAAAATGCCGTAGGTGTTTTTGTAGGGTACGATATTGATAGTTTTCTTTTGCTGTAAGTATTTCGCTTCCTTGTGCGTAAACCAAGACCGCGCCCATTTCTCTCTCGTTGCGCCGTTCTCGTCTTGATACTTAACCTTAACGTAGCAAACTATCCATTTTACAACCTTTGTTACTTCGCCTTGCGTAACGGTATTCGGTAGCGGCGTGTGAATAATTCTGTCGTTGTTATATGTGCTGCCGTAAACTTTCTTCTTGATTTTCTTGTTCAGTACGTTACGGTAGATACAACGGTATATAAGCAAATACAATACAATGGGAACAGGGAAACACCATATTATCGCATTTTTTAATGCTCTTTCATAATTAACAACAGGAAAATAAGCAGACGACCATGTACCGTTTGGATCAATATAAATTTTTAATTTTTTGCCGATTTGGGCTTTTGCGTCGCTCTCGTTTGAATATGTTCCTCTGTGCATACTATAAACAGTGCCCCATTCACTTTCATATTCGTAGTAAGTCCAATATTCTGTTTCCCGGGAAGCGCCTACATGTCCCTTATAATGTATTCCGTATTTTGTTATCGTCGCTTCAACTTCAATCGCATTTTCACTCAAATATTTATAAATGTCTTGACTTGCGTATTCCCACCACATAAAAATGAAAGTAAGCAGAAAAGCAAGAGTAGCCAATATCAACAGGAAAGATATTAGCACTCTATTCTTTTTTATTCCTATATCTTTAATGTCCATAGATACTCCGTGTTATTTTGTCGCCAAGATTTCTTCCAAAATGCCGTAGGTGTTCCATACCTTAATTATAGCACTATTTTACCGTGTTTGCAAGCAACCATACCCAAGAGCGAATAAAGTGCATACATTGCCAAGTTTAGCAAAAGAGCCGAGCTGAATTGCTCGGCTTCTAATGTTCTTTAAGATAATGTTGAATCGTAAGCCCCTCGCGCCGTAGCAAGCTCAATGATCTTTGATTGCAAATCAAATGAATAACCATAGTAAACATCTTTTTCGCTGTTATACCGCACCGACAGTCTATATGATTTTTCGCCCTGATGAATTATAATCCAAGTGTTGTCGCCAACGGGCGGATAATCTTTTCCCATATTAGCCAATTCTTCGGTTAAAACGATATTCATTATTTCGGCAATATCGTTTTCATCTTCAATCGTGAACTTAAACGGCTTGCCCGTATGATTGTCAAACTCGACTTCAATGCTGTCGGCTGATTCCTGCATATCGGCAAATCGTTCCATATCGGTTATGTGCTTGATAGGATTAGAACAACCTGCCAAGGATACTATCGTTATCACCAAACATAGAAAGCATATAATCGCCGATATGATTTTTTTCATATACTACTCCTTACTGTTACAAGCAAAACTATGTGGTTTTATAGGGGACGATAGTTATTTCGCTTAATAAACGTAAATCTCAATTATATCGCTCTTTACTTGCGGATCACGCTTATTGATAACTTGAATATAAATCAAGTCGCCTGATTCTGCTTTATCTGTTATCCTCAAAAAATCCCAGTCAAAATATGCTATTTCCTTAATCAATTCTTCATCAAGGTCATATCCATCTCTACTAATAGTTAATATACGATATTCACACTCTTTGAAAGATGTATCGTCGGGGGTAATAGTAACATCTATACGACAAGGTTTATCTTTGGATACAACATTTTTTCCATTTGCCGACCACGCCGAAACAGATATACTTTCCGCAGCAATACGATTACGAACAAAATGCAATTCAAAATTTACTATGATGTTATAATCAGAATTTTCTATACTAACTTTTGCAGTAATGTCAAATTCGTATGGTTGTATATTTACCCAAAAACAATCACCACTAAATGATAGTTTTACAGGGCTATCTTCTGGTTTAATCGTTTCATTTCCAAAATATTCAATATAAGCACTTGAACGCAAATTAACCGTTTCTACTGTTTGTTTTTGAGTCTGCAAATTTGTAACCTTACTTATTATAGAAACGCCATCTTGTATTCCTTGTTCAAAAACATAAACGTCTTTTACTTCGTTCAAATAATACTCAATATGTTCATATTGTGCTTTACATACAGATTTTTTTCCTTCTTTTACAGGCTCACTCCAACCTAAAAAGCGATACCCCTCTTTACACTTGACACTTGGTTCATTCGCAGACGAATCAACCACTTCGCCATATTCTCCGGCATCATAAGTAACTTTATTGCTATTACAAGCCGTAAGCGTCATAAAAGACATTGTAATCAACATAATTACTAATAAAGCAATGCCAAAAACCTTTTTACTTTTCATTTTGTAATTCTCCTTTTAAGTTACTGTTTATTGCTCTATGTGAGCAAATATATTATAGCACTTTTGTATCCGTTTTTCAAGCACTACAAAGGGCTATTATATTTTATGCTTTACGACGGTAGATAAAAAATATTGTTAAGGCTACCCCACCAATTAAAACAATGCCGCCAACAGCAATACCCACAATCAAGCCCGTTCTATTTATTCCGTTGTCTATATTGGTTGTTGTACTTGTCGGATTTTTGGAAGAGCTGAATACAAAGTAAAAATCTTCCGTCGTTTCTGCTGTATAACCTAACCCCTTGTTGTCTGTTTCAACACTTGATTCTATTATGTGCGGAATATTATTATTCAGTTCTATGGAATAACTCGTATTGTAGCTTCCTACTTGTTTTTGCTCTACCAAATATATTAGCGGCTTAAAAGCATAATTCCGCTGTACGCTTATAGGCAATTCATAGCTTATGACCGAATCGGCTTCTATTGACATAGAAAACTTATAGGCGTTCAGTTGCATTGTATCAACAGAATTAAAAAACAGGTCATTATAATCCAAATTCAAATTGCTTTGCAATACTTGATTTATAATCGAATAGAAAAACCCAATCGGTACTCCGCCATAATAATCATAATACTCCTCATATATTTTATATTGACTGTCTATAAAATCTTTGCACGTTACAGTTTCAGTCTGATACTCGCAACTACTTTCAAACGAATGTCCCGTTCCATCATCAAATACAAAAAAGGTGTAACTCGATTTAGAGAGTGCGTTCCGCAAAGTCCAAATATGCTTTCCGTCTGCCGAAAGAGATGACGAGTAGTTATTAGATGTTTCATATATAAAACTTTTTCTTTCGTTGTACGATAATGAAATGGTTATTGTATTGTTATCCGGAATAATCGTGTAAAGAGTTCCCTTGATGTTCTCGTCAATATCAGATGAATATATATTGCTTGTATCAAAGTTAGTGTCTATCCAAAATGATTTATCGCCAAACCATACCGAGCCTTCTACCGCTTGACCGTTTACCGTAACAGATATTTGCGGAAGCTCACACGCTTTCGCCAAAAACGGAATAGCAAATTCCACTTCGCCATCATTAGCCGCAACTTCGTATTCATATTGCGCTACACCTTTCCCATGCGACAATAACTCTGTGTCGGTTAAATCAAATTTTACTTTACCGCTTGTTATTGTTTCGGAATCATTGCAATACAACCCATACGTTGGAAAATGTTGCTCGAATGTTTGCGCTTGCGCATTTTGGTGTGTGTTAGCTGTCAATGCCATAAACGCCATTAAAAGCGACAAGAGCATAACCGTGAACATCATAGTTCTCTTTTGTATTTCAGTAAACATATTATTCTCCTGCGGCTTTATGGGTAAATAGATTAACGATACGCTTATGCTTCTTAACGGCATATTGATACGTTTTGTATGCACCGCTATTTTCACGTTCCTCTACCCAAAACAAAATCAAATCGCTTTGGTCTATCATTGCAAGGTTACGATAATAAATTGCCGTGTACCAATAGTCAAAATCCTTTGTCGGACACTCCAATGCTTCATACTCTTTGCGGATAAACCATCTCGGCGGCTTTCGCAACTGCTTATCAAGTGCAAAACAAAATACCCTTTTGACATTGAGTTGCGGGTTAGCGTTTCTTTTTTCGGTTACAATGTCATAGCACAAATCATCAAAATCACTTCTACCGCCGAATAGAAAAATTCTCACACCGTCCTCTATCGCCTTGTCGATTTCTATTCTCGTTCTTGCTATTAGGTCATCTGTTATATTGACGTCTGAATGCCCAAAGCACGAACAAGTCTTTTCAACTGTTGACATAAAAAAAGATGCCGCTCCCTTGCGAGAGCGACACCATAGCATACACATCTCGCGTAGTTGCGACACCACATAAAACTCGACCTCAAGGTAAACCTCTCTGTACAAAGCCTGCGATAGTGTATTGCTACCTATTTTAAGCCTTGCACAAAGCATAACAAAATATACCTTTGGTGAGATCGAGTCCAAAGGTTGTTTTATATGATGTCGCATTGCTATTATAGCACAATCAGTAGAAAATATCAAGAATTATCAAAGAGAGAAATGAAAAAGCCGCTACATAAAGTAACGGCTTTCAGTTCATCTATTTTGATAGTTATTCTACGTTAAATTAAAATTTATATTGCTAATTCAAAGACTATTTTCTTACATTAGCAAGTAACATATATCCATTTGACAACAAAGCGCATACAATATTATATATCTCAAAAAGGAATGTACCTATGAAAAGAACAACTAAAATAATTTTGCTACCCCTTGTTATTGCTGTTCTATTACTGTCTTTATGTTCGTGCAATAACGACAATCAAGAAATCTATACGCTAACCGAAATAAGCATTGTTAGCCAAACCAATTACGAAGAAATAGAGCGTTTAGATACAAGCGAATTTGAAGAACAATACTATCAAATTCATAGTGATTTAGGTAAAACCATTACCATTAAAAACCAAAATGAAATTACCTTTTCGGGAAGCAAAACAGCTGAATATAATGGTAACGTAAAAATATATGATGCAGGGTTAATGACCTATGCAACGATAGAAAACGCCGACTTTTATTCTTCCTATGACAATATCAGCATTTTTCAAAATAGCCTATATGTAGAAAGTTACTTTATCGAAATAGACGGCAGTTACATAAAATTCACTTTTAAGTTTGAGAAAAACAGTTAGCAAATAAAGTTTTAGCTTTTTATAAAAGCCGAGATAAACTCTCGGCTTCTTTTATACTTACTATTGGTTAAGTAGTTCTTTGATTTGTTCTTCCGTATATGGACTTACATAATCAGGGGCGCATAAATGCGCTTGACTCCACATCATCATTTGCGTTAAGACGGGAACAAAACTTTTACCAAGCTCAGTCAAAGTATATTCCACATGGGGCGGCATTTCTTTGTAAATCTCACGATGTATAAAACCGTCATCCTCCAATTCACGCAACTGCTTTGTAAGTGTTGATTGCGTTATTCCGTCAAGCGATCTTAATAGCACACCGAATCGTTGTACCTTATTGATTGCTATATACCACAAAATAAGGAATTTCCATTTGCCGCTTAAAACGGTTTGCAATGTACTCATTGGTACACACCGTGCCATTACTTCTCTTTTCCTGAATTTGTTGTCTGTCATTGTCTACCTCTATTGATACATAAACGAAAATTTTTTAGACATACGCCCTACAAGCTGCCATTGCCGTTGCATATAGTTTTTTACTTCGGACACGTTTCGTTTATAGATTTCTATTACGCCTTGTCTATTGTTAAAGTCAGATATAATCGCAAGCGCAGCATAATATCCGCTTTCCATACCACACGAAATGCCTTCGCCCATAGGATTCAAAAAGCCTGCATTCTCACCCGCCATCAAGATACCGCTCTCACCGTAATCAATTTCAAACGGCGGCTCTATATTGCGTATTAGCCACTTATCCGTTCTTAACTGTTCGCTCACACAAAGTCCGTGCCTATCTCGCATATACGTTTCAAACGCTTCATAATACTTCCTGATGTCGCGCTGTTCAACACTCGCAACACCTAACACAAGCATATCGTCTTTGACATTAAACCAAGCATCATAGCCCGACAATTCGGGTTGCAGATACGCATAAAAATAGTGCGGATCCAAATCTATAACACCTTTATTATACGTCTGAAACGTAATAACATTCTTATGCGACGATTTGCAAATACCGTTTTTACCACCAATCCGTTTTACACCGTTTGGTAACAATATCGAACTTGCTTCATCTCTTTTATTTATACCAACCACGCCCGAACAGTCAATTACATATCGCGCCTGCTCTATATTACCGTTTACCAATACTTCGACTATTTCTTCCGCTTCCTGTATTGACGTAACGCTACTCTCAGCTCTGATTTCCGTTCCCGCTTCTTGCACAAACGATAGAAGCCAATAATCAAACTTGTCCCGCCATATATTCAGACCGCGACTTGTAAACCGATATTCGCGCCCTACATCGTCCGTTAAAATCATACCACAATTATCGACGGGCGTACAAGTAACGGATTGCGGAACACTACACCCAAACTGTTGCTCAATAAATCGCATCGACTTCTCTATCAAAATTCCCGAACAGCTTTTATATCTCGGCAACTTGCATTTTTCCAAAAGCAAAACCTCGAGTCCGCTCTTGGATAATGTCCTTGCGGCAATACAACCACATGGGCCTGCACCGATTACAATTACATCATACATTTTGTTATCGTTCCTCAACTTGTTCACACCCATATTATAGCTATTTCTCAAGGTTAAGTCAATCGCCATAGTATCATTTTTGATACTACTACTAAATAAAGACAGTACTTGAATTGCAATACTATTCGGATTTATAATAAGAAAAAAACAAAGGACGGTGTTTATTATGCACTATACAGGCACGGTTTGGCGTCCACCCTACGAAGCGTGGTCGGCTTTATTACAAGTTACGGCAGGCTGCACACATAATAGTTGTAAGTTCTGCACGTTATATGACAATGTTCCATTCAAGTTCCGTATGTCCCCTATTGACGAAATCGAAGATGATCTGAAAGAATTGTATCTCTACACCCCTGATGTAACAAGAGTATTTTTAGTTGGGGCAAATCCTTTCGTGCTTTCTACTGAAAAGTTACGGCATATCGCATATATGGCAAAACAATATCTTAATCGACTGAGAACTATCGGCTGTTTTGCTCGAATAACTGATATTACCCCGAAAAGCATAGAAGAATTAAGGCAACTACGAAGTTGTGGATATAACGGCATTACTATCGGTGTAGAAACGGGCGATGACGAAGCATTGACCTTTATGCACAAAGGCTATACATCTGCCGATATATTAGAACAATGCCGCAAGCTCGACGAAGCAGGAATTGAATACAACTTCTTCTATCTAACAGGAATTTACGGTAAAAACAAAAGTAAACAAGGCGTTGAAAATACGGTAAAAGTATTTAACCAACTAAACCCTAAAATCGTCGGGGCGTCAATGCTTACCATTTACCCCACTTCGGAATTATATACTGAGATACAAAACGGAAATTGGGTTGAAGAAAGCGAAACGGAAAAATACAACGAGCTGAAAATGCTTATAAACGGTTTGTCAATCAAAACGCATTTTGCCGCTTTGGGCGCATCTAACGCCGTACAACTGCATGGCAATCTTCCCTCTGACAGAGTGGAACTAATTTCGATAATCGACGAAGTGATCAACCGCTACGGCGAAAGCGAATTGAAGCGGTACAGAAAAAACTTGAAACATCTTTAATGGAAAAGCCGAGATTTGCTCTCGGCTTTATATGCTAAATTGAAATTTATCTGATGATTCTTTTAAGTTTTATTTTGTAAACGAAGCATAACGGAATCTATGTTGCCTTCCTGTATATCATTTATGATTTTACTTACTGTTTCGGGCGACAAGTCCCACCACTTCAAACTCAATAAGCGTTCAATAACATCTTCCGAAAACCGTTTACGAATAGGCTTTGCAGGAACACCGCCTACAATCATGTACGGCGGCACATCTTTAGTAACAACTGCGCGTGCGCCGATAATTGCCCCGTCACCTATTGTTACTCCTGCCATAATGACAGCTTCGTATCCTATCCATACATCATTGCCTATTACAATGTCGCCTTTATTGTCCCATGCTTTGTCTGCCCATATACCGTGTTCCCACTCATCATAGAAAATAGGGAACGGATATGTTGACAATGAGCGCATTGTATGATTTGCGCTATTAAACAAGAATCGTGCGCCACAAGCAATCGAGCAATACTTTCCGATAATCAACTTATCGTGGTTAATCGGGTAGTGATAAAGTACATTGTTCTTTTCAAAGTCTTTTGGATCATTTACAAAATCATTATAGAACGTAAAATCTCCGACCTCTATCTTCGGGTTTGTTATCACATTTTTCAGATATACAATCTGAGTGTCACCTTCACGGGGATATATCTTTTTACCGTCCGGAATAGCCATTTTTATAATCTCCTTATAATTTTATTTTGTTAAGACTATTCCGGCAAATACAATGCAGAGCTTCATTTAATGCCCACTCCTTATATAAATTACTGTTTATCGTACAGTCATTATATCATAAATAAAGACTAAAAGCAAGAATACCGCCAATGAAAAAGCCACTACCACAATGTAGCGGCTCTCAATACTATTCCATTACTCTATTGCTTGCAAAATCAAGAGTAATGTACTTTTTTCGTGCTTTTAGGACTTCTCTATTGATAATTTCTTTTTCTTCAAAGTATTCAATAACTATTTGTGGGATGTAAATCGCTGATACTTTCTCTGCTAACGATAATCATTTTACAACCATTTATGTATTTCAAAATAATGCTCTACTAATCTTTTTTCTATTCACTATACCCAAGAGACAACGCCGTGCATAGTATGTAATATCTATAAAAGGGATTTGCCTATGAAAAGACTATTATTATGCTTTGTTTGTGTTCTCTTATTATTTGTAACGGGATGTTCGTCCGATAAAAATACCTATGTCGTCAAAAAGATAATGATTGATGTGAACGGAGAAGCGATCTTACGCAATATTGATAAAGAAACGTTGAAAGAATATACAGACGTCGCTTATGTAATAGATTATATCGGTAACAAAATAGTTGTTAAGGACAATGAAGTGATATTCAATGGAAGCGAAATGAAAAATATAAAAGGTGTAATAGATTATGATGAAAAATATGATGAATATTATATAAATTTTTCAGAGTTGCCTCCGATCCTATATAAAGGCTCAAAAGTTTTTGATAACGAAATCCATATATATATTCCAATTCAAAAAAAGCTCTCTTATCTGATTTTTGAAAAGAAGTAAAGTTGACTATTCAAAACTCATTTTGATAATCTCAGAAACGATTAACCAAATAACGGCTAATGAATAGCCGTTTCTAATAAATCGCGTTTCATTTTCGCGCTGATAGAATTATTAACCATAGTCCAATCGGGAAAGGACTCATTTTCTTTACTTTCGATAAAATTTATCTTTAAATAGATTTCATCAACAGATATTGTTTCAAATTCCGTATCATGATAAATCCATATTTTTGTATCGCATAATTCCAACCTATCGTTTGTCTGCAAACTATTGGCATCTTCAATTATTACGCTATATTTCAAAAAAGAAATATAATAATCGTCGCACTTCTCGTTTAGCCTATCCTGCGTTTCGGATTTTAATGTTACTTTTCTACTTTCACCTGACGGGAAATAGGCGGCTACTCCGCCCAATTCCGTTCCCGTGATTTCTTTATTCGTTACGGTGGGAAAATAAACGATAATCGGATATCCTATTTCATATAGGTTGTATTCCTCTACGTCGCAATATTTCTTTACGTCTAATTTTTCAAATCTTTCGCTTTCGCCGTTCTCATTCGGCTGAGATGCGCATCCGCTCAATAACGCAACGGTAACGCCGAGAATAATCATTAAAAGACATTTCATTTTCATACGCTTTCCTCCACTATGATTTATGCAAAACAGGGCAATCATAGAACAGAAAAAAACGGCGATTAAACGCCGTTTTTGATATTATAACGTTTTTGTTTATAATAAATAATGCAATATGTGATACCTGCGCCTGATAACAAAAACATAATTACCGCAGGCACAACGTATTTGGCATACCCTGTAACGCGGTACGAATTGACTTTGACCTCAAACTTAACGTTAGAATAGTTGCCATAATAAAATTTCTGTGCTTTATAATAAACGATGTCAAACGTATCTTCAAACGTTCCCCGTTCCGTTATCAATTTGACAGTTATGTTTCCTTCTTTAAACGTAAATCCCTCTTTCGTATAAATTTCGCAATTAAAATTGATTCTATCGCTGGATATTTCATTTTTTGAAGTATAAGAAACTTTTGTGATTTTGTTCCCGAACGTCGGACTCAATACGCCGAATGCGACAATAAATAAAATAACACTGATTACGGCGATTATCTTAACAATAGTTTTCTTTTCGATTTTGATTAGTATTTCCATGCCTTATTATATGCGAATAAAAAATATGTTGCTTTATTTAACTTTAACGTTTCATATTTTTTGATAATGAAATTCGTCTCTTTCAGTCTTTCCAAACGCCATATTCAAGCGAACAGTAAATCACTCCACAAAATAAAAAATATAGATACAGCACTACTAATACGGCTAACAAAGACATTAAAACAAATTGCTTATTCTTAAATAGCAAAATAACTAACCATAAAGAAAAAATTATTGATAAAGCACTGCTAACCGCCGCCAATATATACGCAGAGAAGCAGTAAATTGAAATAACATAAACGGCAAATGTAAAAATTTGAATTGCAAACAAAAACAAATAATTGCTGTCCTTTTTATTAGATTGCCATAAACAAAATAGACAAATTCCGTAATAGACGAACAATAAAAACCAACTGATTATGGTTATTTGTTTATGCGGAGCGTATGCACTGTTTAACCAATTTTGAAAATATTGTCCATTGTAAACGATAAGACTCAAAATTAGACACGTCAAAGTTATAATGAAAAATGAACTAACTAATCGTCCGAAAGTTTTGCTTTTAATAAATTTTGCCATACTAAATTATATTTTCAGAATAGAAAAATTATAAATTGGAGTTCAAACCCCAATGTCTGTCTGCTACCCCTTTCGGCGTTTTACTACGCTACTTTTCATTCATTGATACTGCGCTTAACTCATTTCATCTTTTTGTTTGAAGTCCAATGTAATATACTTTTTTCGTGCTTTTAAGACTTCTTTATTTATAATTTCCTTTTCCTCAAAGTATTCAACAACTAATTGTGGGATGTAAATAGCTGATACTTTCTCTATTGGGTATGAACAGCCTGTCCAGCGTCGTACACATTCCGAACGCGTTTGTGC
>CAMWNA010000003.1 GCA_947175515.1 uncultured Clostridia bacterium
AAAGATTGATGTAGCGATAAATAAAAGACGGGTAGGAATACCCGTCTTTTACTATGTTGACAGTGAAAAAATTATTTTTATACTTTGCATATCCTTTATCTGCAATAGTTTTCGTGGCGTCATTTGTTTTTTCTTTAATAAGAATTAAAAATAATAGAAAGGCAAAAAAAACTTCAGAGTCAGAGCAAAAGAAATCAGATAACAATCAAAATGGCAAAGAAAGTGATTTACAATAAGTGAATATTTCTATGGCGGTTTAAGTTAAGTATACGTTTTTGATATAATACGTATTATAAATTATTATTTTACTTTATATTTATTTTAAGTATAATGGTATATACAACAAAAGATAAAGGGGGCGGAAATGAACATCTGGCACGACATCGACGAAAAGAGGATAACCGAAAATAACTTCGAGGCGCTGATTGAAATTCCCAAAAGCTGTAAAGCCAAGTATGAATTAGACAAGGAAACGGGGCTTTTGCGGCTTGACAGGGTTTTATACACTTCTACGGTGTACCCTGCAAATTACGGGTTTATTCCGCGTACGCTTGCCGACGACGGAGATCCGCTGGACGTTTTGGTCCTCTGTAACGAGTCGATATTCCCTATGACGCTTGTGACTTGTATGCCGATAGGCGTAATTAAAATGGTTGACGGAGACGAGCTTGACGAAAAAATTATTGCAGTACCGGTGAACGACCCCAACTACAAGCATTACTACGACATTAAGGAGCTGCCTAAACACGTTTTCGAGGAAATGATGCATTTCTTCGAGGTTTACAAGGCGTTGGAACATAAGACTACTACGGTAAAGGAAATCTGCCATAAGTACGAGGCGCTTGAAATTATACGCAAGTGCCTTAAAAGCTATTCCGAAAAATACGGGAAGAAATAATTTATACGGAGGGATATGCAAGTGCGCCGCGGAAAATTGCCGCGGCGCACTGTTTTTAAATATTATCAGGGATTTGCCGCAGGCGCTTTTTTTACGCTTTCGCAAATCATTTTGTACAGCTCGCGCGAGGCGTTTGTCTGCGGACGGTGCGGGTCGTAAATCATACAGATGTGTCTTTCGGGCAGCTCGCAGTCAAGGGGAATACGGAAAACTTCACCGCGTGAAATTGCGTCGTCCGCCATACCCTGAGGAACGAATCCCAGCCCGAAGTTGTGGCTTATCATCGGCACTAACAGGTCGGCGCCGTCGGCTTCGATGTCGGGAGCAAGCGTCATTCCGTTTTCTGCAAAAACGTCGTCTATAAACTGCCGTAGCTGCATACTGTGCCTCAGGCATACAAAGGGATAATTTTGTACGTCGCTTAAAGCAAGAGTTTTATTCTTTAAGCCTTCAAAGCCGTTGCCTGCAATTAAAATGTCGTTAAACTTTTTAATTTTTACCGTGCTGAGCGGCTTTGTAACGTTGCACGGCGTTGAAACGAACGCCAAATCCACGGTGCCGTTTTTAAGGCGCTCGATGGTGGAATTGTTTGAGCCGGTGTTTATCTTGAATTTAACGCCTGGGTATTTTAAGTGGAAACCGTCAATCACGTCGAAAAGATATTCGTGCAAAGCCGTGACCGTTGCGCCGATATAAATAGTGCCCCCGTCGATGCTGATAGCTTGACTTACTTCGTTTTCGCCCTTTAAAATCTGCCGGTGCGCAATGCTGACGTAATCGAAAAGCGTTTGTCCCTCGTGCGTGAAATCAACGCCGTTTTTGGTTCTTACAAACAGCCTGCAGCCAAGCTCGGCTTCCAAATTCTGTATCGCCCTTGTCACGGCGGGTTGGCTGGAATACAGCTCCGCCGCGGCTCTGGTTATATTTTTGTGCTTGCCCACGTAGTAAAAAATTTTGTAATATTCGTAGTTCATTCGCGTCATATCCTTTTAATTATGCATTTTTATTATGATACATATATAATATTATCATTTTACATTATACTATGTATGATGTATAATGCAAGTAAATGAAAGAAACTAATAAAAAAAGTTAATTTTTAACATTCATTTAAGGAGAGAATTATGAATTACAAAGAAGCGTCGTTGAAAAAGCACGGGGAATGGAAGGGCAAGATTGAAACAGTCTGCCGCGTTCCCGTAGACAGCCGCGAAGCGTTGTCTCTTGCGTACACCCCCGGCGTTGCGGAGCCGTGTATGGCAATTCACGCGGACGTTGAAAAATCGTTCGAGCTGACGCGCCGCTGGAACACCGTTCCCGTAATTACTGACGGTACGGCTATTTTGGGGCTTGGCGATATTGGACCGGAGGCAGGTATGCCGGTAATGGAGGGCAAGTGCGCGCTGTTTAAGGCTTACGGCAACGTTGACGCGTACCCTATCTGCTTAAAGACTAAGGACACGGAAGAAATTATTAAAACGATTAAGCTGATGTCAGGCTCTTTCGGCGGAATAAATCTTGAAGATATTTCCGCGCCGCGCTGTTTTGAAATCGAAACGCGGCTTAAAGAGGAGCTGGATATTCCCGTATTCCATGACGACCAGCACGGAACCGCCATAGTTATGACGGCCGCGCTTATTAACGCCTTAAAGCTTGCAGGTAAGAAGAAAGAGGATATAAAGCTAGTGATAAACGGTGCCGGCGCGGCAGGCATTGCCATTGCGAAGTTTTTAATGGACTTCGGCGTGAAGAACGTGGTAATGTGCGACCTGAAGGGAATTATCTGCGAGGGCGAAGCTTGGCTTAACCCTGCCCAAGCGGAAATTGCAAAGCTGACCAACCGTGCACGTATAAAGGGCAAGCTTGCGGAGGCTATGGTCGGTGCGGACGTATTCGTCGGCGTTTCGGGCCCGCACTGCGTAACAAAGGATATGGTTAAATCTATGGCTCAAAAAGCAATACTTTTCACCTGCGCGAACCCCGTTCCCGAAATAGAGCCGCAGGACGCGAAGGAGGCGGGCGCGTTTATCGTGGGCACAGGCTCTTCCGAGCATCCCAACCAGATAAACAACGTTCTGGTATTCCCCGGACTTTTCCGCGGCGCGCTTGACGTACGCGCGAATACCGTGAATAAGGAAATGATGATTGCCGCAGCCCACGGAATTGCCAACTGCGTTTCCGCAGGCGAGCTGACAACCGATTACATTCTGCCGTACGCATACGATAAAAACGCGCACAGGGCGGTTGCAAAGGCCGTGGCGGAGGCGGCGCAGAAATCAGGGGTTTCAAAAATCAAAAAATAATTAAAAATTTTTATTGTCATACTGCCAAGTAAATAAAATAGGAAACGGCTTCCGCCGTTTTCCGTAAAACCTAAAAGATTTTTAAAAGGATAAGAGGGAAATTATGAAAGGTAAAAGAAAAACGGTTCTGGCGTTGCTCTGCGCAATATGCGTGCTTTGCATAGCGTTTGCGTTCGGCTGCGCCGCGGAAAAAACCTACTACACCGTAACCTTTATGGACGGCGAAACGCTAGTCGGCACGGTGGAAGTGGAAAAGGGTAAAAAGGTGGAAAGCTATCCTACGCCGTCACGGGCGGATGCGGATTTCGTGTTCGACGGCTGGCGCAAGGATGAAGCGCTTGAAACGGTATGGAACCACGATATAGAGCGCGTTAACGGAAATATAACGCTTTACGCGAACTTTTTATACGTTTCGGCTACGCCGAATAACGCGGCTATGGATATTGGCGTTGCGTTTTCAAATACGCTTATCTGGCTTCAGCGCGGAATAAATCAGGATACCGAATTTTCCGTAGAGCTGTACCGCGGCGTTAAAATTTCGGCAGACGGCTACGCCTACGAGCAAGCCTGCGAATATAGAGAAGAAAACCTTAAAGGAAGCGCAGGCAATATAGTTTTGGAGCAGTACAAGGACCACGCCGATATTTTCACGGTAAAGTGGACGCCGAAAGCCAAACCCGCGGGCGGCTATTTCGCGGCGAAGATAGCCTGCGGCGAAGCTTCTGCGGAAGTTGAGGGGCTTTTATTTAAAGGAGCCGGCACGCAGGAAAATCCTTACCTTATAACCGGCGCAACAGACCTTTCGGCAGTAAATACGACAGACGTATCAGAGGACGGATATTACAGGCTGGAGCAGTCGTTCAAGGCTAACCTTTCCGCAAAAGACATTGCGGATAAAACCTTTGACGGCAAGCTTGACGGCAACGGTAAAACCATTACTTTGGAATCTTCCGATACGGGTCTATTCGGAGCTTTGGGCGAGAATGCCGTTGTGGAGGATATGACGGTAGCCGGTTCGGTTTCCAATATCTCGCGCGACTGCACCGGCGCGATTGCAAACGTGAACAGGGGCGAAATTGCTTACTGTACTGTTTCCGCCAATATGGACAGCGCAATCGGCACGGTCGGCACGCTTGAAGGCGGCAGGGACGGAATTGTCGGCGGTGCGGCAGGCGTCGCAGGAATAAACTACGGCAAAATTACCTATTGCAAGTATTCGGGTCAGATTAAGTCCAACGTGGGCGGCGCAGGCATAGCGGTCATAAATAACGGTGAAATTTCACTTTGCTCGCTGACGGGTACGCTGGGTGCGGCAAACTCTACCGAAACTGGCAACTCCACCAAGGCTTACAGCTATATGGGCGGCATTGTTGCGGTAAATTACGCAACGGTTAAAAAAAGCTATACTTCGGGTAACGGCAAGCTGCTTGCGCAGCGTGCGGACAGCGGCGCGAACGATTTTATAGGCGGCATTGCCGCAATCAACTTATCGGGCGCGCTTATTACGGAATGTTACTTTGACGGCATACGCGTACACGGCAACAGAAACGTAGGCGGAATTGCCGGCGCTAACGAGGGCGAAATCACCTTCTGTTATTCCGGCGGAAGATACCACGGCGGCAACGCGGCTTGTCACAGCTACGTCGGCGGATATGAAAACGTAGGCGGAATTGCCGGACTGTTACGGGACGGAGGCACGGTTAGAAACTGCTATGCGGTCTCCAACGTTTACGCGTATTCGGGCGCGGCTTACCGCATTGCAAAAGCCGCAACGGACAGCGCATACCTTGACGGCACGTTGGATTTGCGTGACGGCACCGTCAGCGTTTCAGCGCCCGAAGGCAGTAACGTCTGCATAGAGGAAGCAGACCTTTCGGTTTACAAAACCAGTGACTATAAGCTCGTGCTTGACGAGGCTCAGCTTGAAGTTTTAAACGGAAACGGTGAAGCTTTCGTTATAAAAAACGGCGGAGTATACCTTGCCTGTGAAAGCGAGAATACTTCAAAGCCGCATATTATTACCGTTAAAATCGGCGAAAATACTCTTACTGTAAGCAGTACTTTGGGCGACAAGATAAAACTTAAGGACTACGCGCCCGAAGTTATTCCCGAAGGGCATTATCTTGCAGGCTGGTCGTTGATTGAGGGCGGCGAGGTTGTGTTTGACGCAAAGGCGGAAATAGGTTATTCCGCACTGGAAGAATACAACTCCCCGAAAATGTCCCTGTACCCTGTATTCAAGGAGGGGGAAGACCCTGCGGAAATGCAGCTTAGCGTAGCGGTTTATAAGCAGTACGTCGAAGAAGAATTAATGGCTTCGCTTATGCAAGCGTTTGAAGAATATTGTAACCGTAACGGATTATCGGGCGGTGAATTCTCCTACGTGATGATAGGAAATGACGACACCAAGGTCGGCGATTTCTGTAAGGAAGTAACTGCAGGAGATTTTAATATAATTTTCGGTCACAGGGCAAATCTTACGATTGACGTTATCGGCAACGCCGATACGTTACTGAAAGTAAACGGTACGGCGAGAAGAATTGCCAAGCTTTCCGAACGTACACTTTCAAATGCTTTTTATGATTTCGTTTTGAATGACCCCGTTGCAAAGAAAATTTTAGACAGCTCCTATATTTCCGAGGCGGAGGCTGATAAAATTATCGTAACGCTTATGAACGGTACGACGCAGTACGGCGAAAATCTGACCGTATCCAATGCGACGGACGCGGTTAAGGTTACGCTGCCCGTTTTGGAGGCGGAGGAAGGCTTTGAGTTCAGGGGCTGGGCGTTGACAGCACAGGCGGCTGACGGTGAAACGCTTTTAAAGGGCGGTTTAACGTATGCCGCTGTCAAAGATTTAACTCAAAGCGGTACGCTCACTTTGTACGCAAGGTTTGAAGAAGTAAACAACGACAAGGTTGTTTTAAAAGTTGCCGTATATAAAAAGTTTATAGATCAGCCGATAGTCGACGCGCTGAAAGCTGCGTTTGACGGATATTGCAAAGATAACGCAATAAATAACGTCGAATTACAGTTTGATTTGATAACCACCGGCAACGGTGCGGCGTTCACTTCGGACGCGGCTGATTATGACGTCGCTATCGGACATAAAGGCGGAACTTCGTTCGTGGCAAAAGAAACCGCAACGGTGGCAATGCTTTTAAATGCGGCTAACGGTGGCACTGTTGCAACCGACCGAAAGGCGGAAAGGTTAACGGACAGCGAAATTGCTTTGAAGTTTATGGAATTCCTTAAAACGGACGAAGGCAAAGCGGCTATGACCGGAAATTAATTTACAGGGGGAAGATATGGAAAACGCAAACGAAGAGAAAAAACCGTTCAAGGAAAAGGCGAAAAGCTTTTTCGTAACGCTCGGTCAAGTATTAAAAGAATTTTTCATAAAAGTCTGGAAAGACAAATCAAAGCGCCTTTTAGCGTTTGCTATCGGGTTTATACTAATCGGCGCACTGTTCGCCTTTGCCGTAAACACAGATTGGGGCGGAGTAAAGGTTTCACAGTTTAAACTGAAAACGGGCGACGATACTTGGGTCGTTGCCGATGTATATAAACCGAAGAAAGCTTCGGCGGACAACAAAGCTTCCTGCGTGATAGTCTGCCCGGGATATCAGCGTACAAAGGAAACTCAGGCGGCGTATAATTTGGAGCTTTCGCGCCGCGGCAACGTGGTGGTTTGTCTTGACCCGTACAGTCAGGGTGAATCAAGCTCTACCGACCAGACGGCGGCAAACGCGGCTTACGGCTTGTATTCGGTAATAGAATACGTCACCGAAACCGACGAAACCGGCGCAGGCGTGAACTTCAACTATATAGACCTTTCGCGCGTGGGCATTGCGGGGCACTCCGCAGGCGGTAACGCCTGTATTTACGCGGCGGCGCGTTACGGCACGCTTTCAAACCACAGAATTCAGGCGGTATATATTTCGGGCTACGTCCGCAATAACATCCTGAAGGACGACGAGCTGACGACGCTTAAAAACATTTCCTGCAATATGGGCATTGCTTACGCGCGTGCGGACGAGGGCGCTTACCAGAACGAGGGGTCAAGACCCGACTTGTATGCGAAGTATGAATCGGAAGTTAGAGAGGAGTCCGAACAGGCTTTGCGCGACAAATACCGCAAGCAGTACGAAAAGGATTCTTCTCTGTCCGAAACCGAGCTGGAAAAGAAAATAACCGACAGCGTAGAAAAAGAAATTAAGGAAATTGTAAACTCCAAAATAACCTCTCTGGATTATTCGGATATGCGCTATACTCTTTCGGCAGTTAACTTCGTAAACTCCGGAATTTACGCGCATGAGGGCTCGGAAGAAAACTTCGTTTCCGAAGTTTCTATAGGCGACTATTACGGAAGCCCCGACGATTATTCCTTCCGCGTCGTTCACAACGAAAAGACTATTCACGGACTTCAACCCTACGACAATAAATCGATTGCGCATATGATTGATTTCTTCGACTACGTTTTCGAGGACGGAGCAATTGCCGACGGTGGTACGTCGCCGTTCGCGCAGGTGTGGTGGGTGAAAGAGATTTTCCAAGGCTTAATGCTTGCAGGCTGTCTTTTAATGGTGCTTGCGGAAGGTTCGCTTCTTCTGCGTACAAAGTTCTTTGCAACCGGCGTACACGAAGTGCAGCCAATGAATCATAACGATTCGCGTGTAGATAAACTGATATTCTGGGGTATATTCGCCGTATGCGCGGTGTTTGCACTGTTCTCTTACGACTGGATGGCTACCCTTGCCGCAAAGTGGTTCACCACGGGCGTAGGCGAAGCGGCCGGCGGTCTTACGTGGCTGTTCCCCCAGAGAATGACTAACGCCGTAATGCTATGGTCGGTGGTCAACGGACTTTTAGGCTTGGGGCTGTTCCTTCTGGCGCATTTCTTACGGCACAGGAAGCGCGGCGCAACGCTTATAAACCTTAAAGAAAAGCCTACGAACGTGCTTAAAATGCTTTTGCTTGCGTTCATACTTTTCTGCTCGTTCTATGCGGTGATAGATATAATATACCTTATATTCCACATAGACCCGCGTTTCTTCTTCGTGTGTGCAAGACCGTTGCTGTTCTCCACTAACTGGCGTATGCTGGTTCTGGCGCTGATGTATATGCCCGTGTTCTTCCTGTTCTATTTTACTAACTCGGTCAGGGTAAACTGTTCTATGCGCAACGCGCGCTGGGGTAAGGTCGGCAGCGTAGTAATTGCCTGCCTTGCGAACTCTATCGGGCTGATTGCGATAATTTTCCTGCAATACGTCGTGTTCGCTGCAACGGGTACCGTGTGGCTTACCGTCAACTGGCTGTACGTAAATCTTTTGTGGGGCGTCGTTCCTATGATGATACTGCTGCCGATATTCAACCGCTTTTTCTATAACAAGACCGGCAAGGTTTACCTCGGCGCGTTCACGACCTGTTTGATATTCATAATGATGACGCTTACCAACACCGTAACTTATCTGCCTTTATTATAGGTCTGAAATGAAAAAAAGATTTTTCCTAATATGTATTCTCATAATATTTCTCCTTTCGGTAACGGCTTTTTCCGCGTGTGATAACGGTCGGAAAGGGCCGCCCGATGGGGAGGAGAGTACGGTAAACGTTTTGGAGGGCGGAAGGCTTAACGACAGCTCGCTTATTTACTGGATTGGAAGAAGGGAGTATTCCGCACAGGACAAAGCCGTTTATATCTACTATACGGCAACCGGCTTTACCGTAAAATTTACAGGCACTAAGCTTGAAGTAACCTTTAAGGCTGATAACACGTCTTCTTCAAAAAACAGACCCTATTTTGTTGCAATGTGCGACGGGCAGACGGCACAGCAGGGCTTCGCATTCTGTCTTACCGAAGAAAACCAAACCGTAACCGTTGCGGATACCCTTAAAAACGGGACGCATACCGTTACCGTGCAAAAGCGCAGCGAGCCCGAAAATTCGCTTACCGCAATAACGGCTATAAAGACCGACGGTGAATTTAAAACGCCGCCAAAGCACACAGGGCTGAAGTTCCAGATTCTCGGCGGCTCGGGTATATCCGGTCACGGCTGCCTTGGAAAACCCAACGAGGGCTGGACGACGGAAAATTCCTCCTCGCTGCAGGGCTTCGGGTATCTTGCCGCGCAGAAGTTCGGCGCGGAAACCCAGTTCGTTTCCAACAGCGGCATGGGGCTGGTTTGGGGCTACAGAAACGTTGCGCCGCTAACTAAAGCGTATGAGTCCGTGGGACTTATAGCAGAATACGGCGGTAACGGCTCAACCAAAGCGGTAAAGGCGCACGGCGAGTGGAATCACTTAAGCTGGACGCCCGACGTGGTTATAATCAACATCGGCGGCAACGACTGGAACGCGCATATTTCAGGCTTGACGGGCGCGGCGCGTACTGCGGCGGAAAAAGAGTTTAAACAAGCGGTGGTTTCGCTTTTGGACCGAATCCACGGACTGTATCCTCAGGCAAAAATAGTCTGGACGTGCAACAGTATAAGGAGCGGCAACGGTGCTTTGGCAAACGAGGCGATTTCCGCGTTGGAATACAAAAGCGCGGTAAAAGCCGTTTCCGTATCGGACGTAAAGGACGGCGCGGATAACCACGCAAGCGCGGCAACGCAGGCTGAAAATGCTCAAACCGTTGTCGACGCTATAACTTCGGCGTTCGGCATTGCGCAGATATAAACGCGCTTTAAGGTAAAATAATAACATTAAAAAGCAAACCGCAGTAGTGTGCGGCAATAAGTGTTAATTAATCGAAGAAAGATTAAGAAAGGTTGCGCCGAACATCATAAACCTAAACAACGGCAACAGCCCAGAGTCCTTACGGATTCTGGGCTGTTTTTCATACGCTAAATTGAAATTTATAATTTAATATCGACCTTATATTCTTTATCTATCAAGATATAATTCAGGTTGTATTTTTTACATATTAGCAGATTATTTTCGTTTTCGTCAATTAAATCTTCTTGCGTCAAATCTCCGCTTATCAATCTTTGCTCAACTACACTTTCGTTTGCCAGAATATCCGAAAAACACTTCTGTATGTAGTCCTTACTCATAATTAAGCAATAGTATTTTATTTGTTTTAAATACTTTTCGCTAAAATCTTTTTCCCAATCAAACGGTATGTAACAACCTTCCACAATGAGATTTTGTCCGTTTTCTATTGCGGTTTTTACTATTTCTTTAACTATTGACCACAAATAAGGCGTTAATTTTTCGTCATCACATACATTTATTGTAGTTTGATTACTTCTTATCAATCCCATTTTCAAGTGGTCGATAGAAAGATACGGAAATTTATATTTTTCCAACAATCGTTGCGCCAAAGCAGTCTTACCGGTGTGCGACGAACCTGCAATTAAAACTATCATAACTCTCCGCTAAATTACTGTTTATCGTACATTCATTATAGCATATTCCTTTTGACAAAGCAAGAAAAAGAACGGATTGCGATTACTCACAAGCCGTTCTTTCTATTTGTTGCCGAAATAAAAAGTAAATCCAAACCACTCACTTGTAACAAGTAAATAATTTGGATTATACTCTTTTGGTGCATAATGGATAAAAAGGATTTTTTTGAGTAAAAAATGGCTAAGCCATATTTTGGGAATTGAACAGTACTATTTTTAAGGAGTTAGTCAGCTTAAGGGAATTTATAAGAATAATAAACTATTAATAGTCATTAATTTTATAATTAGCACTTGAAATGCATGTCGAATTATGGTAAAATATGGTAAATATTTGATAATCTAAGGAGGAATTATGTCCGAATTTAAAACATATATTGAGCAACAGGCGGAGCTTGCAGAAAAATTATCAATTTGTGGTGGAATAAGTTTAATAAATATTAAAAAAGCAGTAACAGAGATGTTGTCGCTTATACATAGAAACGGTTTGTTTGAAGAATACACTTCGCATACGATAGCTCATGTAGATAGAATGCTAGATATTATTGAATGGTTAATACCAGAAGATACCAAGAAGATAATGACTCATGCAGAATATTTAATGTTAACACTTGCAGTATATTTTCATGATCTAGGGATGCTGGTTAGCAAAAAGGAATTTGAAGCTAGAGAGGATTCAAGTTATAAAAAATTTAAAGAGAAAGTAAGTAAAGGGTCTTCTGAATACACAAGTTATACTAAATGTGACGATAAATTTCTTTATCAAGAATTTGTTAGAGAGAATCATGCAAAAAGAATTAGAGCTTGGATTGAAGGTAAAAATGTTATTGATTTGGGGAACGCTGAAGAACAATGCTCCATTATAAAAGATTTACTATCTAATCTTGATAACAAATTTAGATCTGATTTAGCTATGATTTGTGAGAGCCATCATAAAGATGACATTGATGATTTTAAGAAATATAAAATAGACTCTTGTTATGGTAGTGATAAAAACGAAAAAGCTAATTTGAATTATGTAGCTATAATATTAAGGTGCGCAGATTTACTTCATATCACAAAAGATAGAACTCCATCTATTTCACGAAGAATAATCAATGTTTCTAATCCTATAAGTGTTTTAGAGTGGGAAAAGCAACAAGCTGTTAAGGCTGTAAGACCGAAAAAAAATAGGAATGAAGAGGGGAATATAGATAACACTGTTGATAAAGATACTATAGAGATTACTGCTTATTTCGATGGTGCTGAAACGGCAGAAGCTTATTTTGGGCTATCATCTTATTTGCAATATACACAAAAAGAGTTGCAAAAATGTAATTCTATTTCTATTCATGCACAGAAGTCTGAAGGTGCTGATGGATATTTATTTCCATGGCGAAAAATCGATGATTCGGAAATTACTGCTGTTGGGTTTGAAACAAAAAAATTGCAATTTACATTAGCTCAGGAAAATATTTTACAACTTTTGGTTGGACATACATTATATAACGATTCCTCTGTAGTTGTTCGTGAAATAACACAAAATGCGATTGATGCAGTAAAATTACAAAATCAAATTGAGCGCAATAAAAGTAGATCCATTACTGACGGGCAAATTATAGTGAATTGGGATAAAGATAAAAGGTTATTGAGCTTTACAGATAATGGAACAGGGATGACAATAAGCGAGATTGAAAACTATCTTCTTACTGTCGGGGCATCAAAATATCGAGATGAAACTTTTATAAAAGAATTTCCTAATTTTAATTCAATAAGCCGGTTTGGAATTGGTATTTTGACTTGTTTTATGGTTGCTGATGATGTGGATATAATTACAAATTCTGAGGAAGAGACTCAAGCTAATATGATTAGCTTGAGAAAAGTTAATGGCAATTATCTATTAAAAAAAATAGATAAGGGCAATGTGGTTAAAAACATACAGAAGCATGGGACAAGAATAGAGCTTCATATACGTAATAAAATTGAAATGGACAAATTAGAATCCGATTTAAGAAAGTGGATTGTTGTACCTGAAATTCCGGTATTCTTATCATTTGATGAAAAGAAATTAATTAGGATTGGCTATGATAAATTAAGTGATGTAATTATAGATTATTTTAAACGTTTAAATAAGAAATTTGATAATATAAATTATAAGATTTTTGAGAAAACCCAAGGTGATGTATCAATTGCATGTGCATTAAGATATAATAAATATTTATCTGATTGGAGTTTAATGCCAATCGATAGAGATGCGTTTTTTGAAGATGAATACCCTATAGGAACTTGTGTTGAGGGAATTCGAGTAGAGTTTACCACGCCTGGATACAGAGGAGAAACAATATTTGCTATTGCTAATATTAAGAATAGCAAATTTAAAACAAATGTTGCAAGGTCTGCATTAGAATTTGATATCAATAATCAAATATTAAATGATATTTATTCTTGTTATAAAGATTATATTCAAGAGCAGATTGATAATTTGGAAAAAAATAATTTTTCTAAGTCTTGGGCGTTAGAGGAAGGAAATTATTTAATGATGCCTTTATTTGACTCTAGATATAATAATCAGGAATGTAGACCTATTAATATAAGCAGTTTAATTAAAAGTTTAGGAGAGTTAAAATGCCTCATATTAGAGAATGCAGGGAAAAGGGAATTTGTTGCAGCTTCAGAAGTGCATAAGCTGGATGAATTTAATATTGTTGAGTGTAAAATGGCTTATGCTATCGAGTCACTGTTTAAAGAAATAAAGAGTGAAGCGACATTAGAAAGTATAATTAATGTTGTTTGCATAGAAGATAATTTTTTGAAAGGCATTAAAAATGTAATTTGTAACTATGATCATAGTAATATTTTACATCGTTATGCTTTGAGCGGTAAAGCGGTATCTTCTATATTTGTAAATCAAACTCATCGTAGAATTCATTTGACTTTTTCAAATAGTGCCGATATGTGGGAAAAATTTAATTTGTCATATGAATTTAATAAATATTTATATATTCCTAAAAAAGAATTTTTTATAAAAGGGCTCGATGATGAAATAGGAGTTGATTCGGCTAGTGGAATATATTTAAGAAGTGATTCTGGTTTTTGTGCTTATATTAAAGAGTCAATTTACGAATTAAAAAATAGTGTTAAAGATAATAAGTATTTAATTGATAGTTTTCTATCTACTTTATTTAGTTCTAGAATTTTGGAAAAAGTTTACGATAAAGATTTGGATTTTGATTACACTGATATTTTTGATGAAAGATTTTCATATAGGAGAAATGATTCCTTATCGCAATTATGGTCAAAAATTGATATGGAAAAATTCAAATCGGAAATTTTGACAAAAAATCTTTCATTGTTTTCTATTAGCAACTGGTCAAGGAGAAATGATGAATAATAATTATTTTTTGCTCAATGTTTGTATACAAAGGATTTAAGGTTAAGATATGTACACAAAAGAAGTTCAAGAATTGGTTTTGGCGGATTATAAAAGTGGTAGAAGTGCAAGAGAGATTTGCGAAGAATATAAGATTTCGAGGAGCTGTTTGTACAAATGGGTATATGTTAATGAGGTTCGCAGAGATAAGAAAACGGAAAACGAATTTACATATAAACAGCTTGAAATTTTACAAAGACAGTTATATAAACTATCTAGAGAAAATGAAATTTTAAGGTTTGCTTATGAACATTTAAATCCGAGTTTAAAGCAAAAATTAGAGATAGCGGATTTATTGAACAGTAAATATAAAACCAAAGAAATGTGCAGAGTGATTCAAGTGGATCACTCTACTTTTTATAATCATGACAGGCGGGGTGTTAAGGTTACACAAAACCAAATACGGAATGAGCGGCTTAAAGAGAAAATTCTAGATATTCACAATAAAAGCGGAGGAAGATTCGGTTCTAACAAAATATTCGAAAAATTAAAAGCCCAAGGAATTCCATGTTCCTTGGGTAAAATTTCGTCTTTGTTTAAAGAGCTTGGATTGGTTAGTAAACGCAGAAAAAGACCGATTAAGAAAGCTGATAAACCGAAAAGATTTTATTGCAAAAATAAGCTAAAACAAAACTTTGTGCAAAGCCGACCTAACTTATTTTGGGTGGGCGATGTAACGGAAGTTAAAATTAAAAGCGCAAAATTTTATCTTTGTGTAGTGTTAGATTTATATTCTCAGAAAGTAATTGCTTATCCTATTTATAAATATCAATAAACTATATACGGTTAAAAATAGAATCTACTTCATCTAATTCAGTTTTTTTATCAAGACTTTTTTCATCATCATAAAAATCATAGTCAGAATAGTTTGATAGATATGCATCTACTGCATCCGATGCGCCATTTACCGATATTGGAATATCGTATAGAAAATCATCTGATATTATTATATCATTAGGTAAAAGGCGCAGTTGGTTTTCTACATACTCTGTCGCTAATTCAATTATTCTATCTTGAAGTCGCTCAACTGCAGAATTCTCATCAAAATATTCTCCATCAAAAGAGTACGCACCTTCTATACAAGGACCGATGTCCACAATAAAATCTGATATGTCGACATCCTCGAAATATACTTCTATAGCATCTTTGATTTCTTCAGTTGCTATTTCAATAAAAATTTTTCTGTCTTTAAGATTTATAATTTTTTCTTCTATAATATCAACTAAAGCAATAACGTCGTCAAATTCCAATGTGGATAACATTTCATGTATGCCGTTCTGTTCTATTAAAAATTCATTTATTCCGTAAAATTCATAAAGCTTATCGTTAAATAACTCTCTAATTATAATGTTTAATGGCATCTTTAGTATTTGTTTGATTGCGAGGCCGTCTGGATTCTTTAGGTATGAAAATATAATATCTTTGTAACGGAGATCACAAATTTTCCCTTTTGCTATGCAATACACCATGAGTGCGTGCTTTTGGCTAGTGCTTTCAAAAAACAATTTGTCCAACTTATGAGTGGTTAATAGAATAATAGCTTCTTTATAAAATTCATCCGATGTTAAAACACGCTGTAATTGAGTTATATAAAGTGAATTTTTTATTATTGTTTGTCTTTCAATTACATTCTCTTTTAGTCTTCCTTCTATATAATCGTTGATGGAAGGATTGAGTACAGATATTAATTGAGAACCTTTTTTATCAATAATTTTTATAAAGCTGTCAGTTAATCTAATCATTGAGGCCTCAAATTGATTTATAGTAAGGTCGATGTCTGTTTCATTGGTAATGGCATTATTAAAGCACTCAAGTAATAATTTTTTATCGACTTCTTTATCTGAAATAGAGAAGAGAGTGGATAGGAAAATTCTATCCGTTTTCTGCAGTTTTCTTTCGTACTCATCTTTCCATAGCTGTTTAGGATTATTAAGCTGTGAAATGATGTATTTAAAATAATCACTCTCACGGGTGTTTTTATATCTATTTGGATTGCATACGAACTCGATTAGTCTTGGATTATAATTGGAATGTTCTATTATTTTAAGATAATTCTTATCTCTTTTTATTTCTTTTAAGTAATTTGGTTGTGAGTTATTGAAATATAGATGATTATAAAATATCTTTGCCTTTTCAACAAGTGTCATGGCGTTCATATCAATTATGAATACCTTATATTCACCATTCTCTAAACTTTGGATAAGTTCAGGCTTTTGCTCTTTTGCTTCTTGAAATATAGTGATTCGGGAATTTAGTACAAGGAGTTTATTTTTAGACAAGTTTACATACTTGATTAGTGATAATAATTCTTCATTTTGACTGCTTTTCATTTCAAAGTAAGCTTGTCCAAAACAATCATCAACCAAAATAATTTCTTTTGTATCAGGGGTGCGAGATAATGATTTTTTTAGTTCTTTCAAATCTGTGCTGTTAGTTGTGTATCGTACTTTGAATTCTTTTGTGGCATAGTAAAGAATTAACATTTTAGAAGTAATTGTTTTTCCTACGCCGGGATTTCCAGTAATAAATAATGTTTTATTATGCGAGAGACAATCTAAACATTTATCAAATACTTTTGTTTTGACAAAGAATTTTTTATCGTTATCTATATTTGATAATAGAGATTCGCAATCAATAAATGTATCATTATTACTTAGCTTTTCTAAAATCCCTATTGAATCTAACCAAAGTTTGTAATGCTTGGTTAAAATATCGTTATTCTCAGGTTTTTGTAAGAAGTCATCGATTTCAGTTAATGTTACAATATTTTTGTCTGATTCCATAAAGTCAGCAAAAAGCATATAAATTTCTTTAACTTTTTTAGGTGAAAGTTCTTTTGAGCAACATATGTAATACTGTTTAGGACGAAGTATTTGTACTTTCTTTAATTCATTTTTTAATGACGAAATGAGTGTCTCAGTGGAGGAGTTAATGTAATGCTTAACCTGAATTACTATACTATCATTGCTCAGAGTATCAACTAAATCAATTCCACCATCTTTTCCTCTTGCGAATCTACGTAAAGAGGTTTTGAGAATTTTTTGCATAATATCCTGACATAGGTATTCAAATTCAACATCATTTAAATTTGAGTAGTTTAACATTTGTGTCTCCAAATTTAGCTTAGCTATTAGTTTCTCTGAGTAATTTAAGTACGGCTTCTTTAAGTTTAGCGTTAGCGGCAGAGGACGGATCGAAACACATCTCAATAAATTCTTGCATTTGCTCGTTGTCTTGCCAAACCTTCGGCTGGTAATCGTACAATTTGCCCTGAGGATTATCTGTTCTTCCGAAAATATAATCAAGCGATACGTCGAAATAGTTCGCATACCATAAGAGAACTTCATTTGATACTTCAGAAATGCCGTTCTCATACCTATTAAGCGCAGATTGAGAAATGTTTCCATTTAAACTACATAATTTCATTTGGGACAGTTTGACACCTTGTCTTAAATCTCTTAATCTCTGTCCAATTATCTTATTATCCATATAATCACTCCTTGCAAAATATTTTAATCATTATCTGGGTAAATGTCAAGTCTTTATGTGCATAAAAAATTAAGATTTCAAAAAGAATCAGCCATTGAATAATTTTAAACTTTCGACAAAACTTCCTATAAAAAGACAGTTCACTGCCCGTTTATGGGAATTGAACGCATTGTAGCTATATGTAATTTATGATATAATTCATACTGAACCACTATATTTAACGAGTGGTAATATATATAGTTTGGGGCGGTAAAGCCGCCTTGCCTTAATTTCAGATATAAAAAGTAAATCCGAACCACTCACTTGTTACAAGTAAACAATTCGGATTATACTCTTTTGGTGCACCTTCAGGGACTCGAACCCTTTTAAGCAATATTAACGAAGCATTTTGCGCAAAAATGGTGCCAAAATGCCCCGTTTTTTGCTTATTTTTTAAATGGTTTTATCCATAAAAGTGCAGGTTTTGTCGCATAAATTGTCGCATATTTCTTGACATTATAACCAGTCTTAACTTCGACATTATTATAACCAAAGCAAAGGCTTTTGTCAATGATTAATAGTCCAGCTTCTCAGCTTCCTTCAGAAAGAACTCATCAGGTAGGTCTGCATAAGCTTTGCGGAGCTTATCAATATTATGTCCCATCCAGAACGCACGAGCAATGTTTGCTACATGGTACGTTTCACACCGCGTGTCGAACGTCGTTCTTAAATCGTATAATTTGTGAGTGGGACAGAAAGCGACCAATTTCTCACGTAAATATTTCTTATTCGGAAAGTATAGTTCCGATGTTCCTTTCAATATCTTTTTCAATCTCGGTATGATAGGTATGTATTTGTAAATGACCTTCTTTGAGTGCTGCTTTCTGCATTCGGCTTTGATGAAATCGCCTTCAATAGTGGCGGTGCGATATTCGCAAGGCCGAATTCCAGTATATAACGCTACGGCTATTGGTATAAGATATTTCGGGTTATCCTTTAAACCCTCAATCAAAGTGTTCTCTTCTTCAATAGTTAGCGCTACGCCATGTTCGCTTTCGTAACTTTCGACAATTACAAGGCGGCACGGATTCCGAGGCAATAAGCCTTGGTCGACCGCATTTGTAAATATACAGCTTAACAACGATTTTAATTCTTTTGCAGTTTTCATTTTATCGTTGTCAACGTAATCGTCGATGTAGTCTTGAATCATATCGCTATCGATTTCCTTCAACGGTAATGATTTAAAATAAGGCTGCAAGTGATTTTTGTAGCGGTACATGTCATTTGTAAAGGTAGATTCTTTTACCAGCCGTATGCGGTATTTATCAAAGTAGAAGGTTGCGAACTCGTGAAAGGTTGCGGGAACCTTAGGAAAGTCTTTGCGCTTATCTGCGATATTGACTTCGATTATAAATTTTGATTTTGCTTTTTCAAGGTCATTGCTTGATACATAAATATTGTATCCGTCGCGCCGATAGCGCAACTCATAATTTGTATTACGTTTCCCGCTTGCTCGTTTGTATGCGTGTACTAAACATCCGGCTAAACGGAAAACCTTTCTAAATCTTGTCGGCATTTGTGAAATCTCCTTTTTAGTGAATTTCACAAAACCATAGGTTACGGTTACATTTTGAATTTCGGGCCCTTTATTAAGCTCAAATTCATTGACTGCCTCTCGCTGCATGGCAGCCAGTTCTTCGGAAACCTTTTCGATTTCCTCCTTGTTGTGTTCTCTGTCTAAGCTCAGCATCATAAGCTTTGAGCTGAGATAGAGCATTTTTTCCGATGTGTTCATTCCAATGAACCTCCTTAAAGTTTTCACCGTAATGGTGTGCTTTAAGGTTAAGGGAGAACACAAAGAAAAAATCAATTGTTTTTGAGGGGTTATTTTTAATTACTTTTTTTATATTTTTATATCTAGCATATTTTTCATCATTGTAATCACGGATTTTTGCGTTTCAATTCCGTATTTTTTGCCTATTTCTCTAAACAAATAAAGCATATCGTCTTCCAACGGCGTTATGCTTTCTTTTTTTGTTTCGGACAATCCTAACGCGCGTTCCTCGGGAGTAATCTTATCTCGCCCCAAAAGATAGTCGGTTGATACTCTAAAAAAATCGGCTATCTTTAGAACTGTGCTTATGTCTGGTTCGCGTCCGCCAGTTTCGTATAATGACACCGTGCTCTCGGCTAAATCAAGTTTGGCGCCGAGCTCGCGCATCGTCAGATTGCTTTCTTTGCGTAGCTCTCTAATTCTGTTCATATAGGCTCCTTATTTTTTATTAATGGAATTGTAGAAGTTTACACATTGCAAAGTCAATCTCAAAACAAAAAACTTGACAAAATGTAAAGTTCTTGTGTTTAATAACTTGACAGAATGCAAAGTTACTGTTATAATCAAAGAAAAACTTTGCAAATCGTGAGGTTCACTTATGAGTAAACTTAAAGAATTAAGATTAGAAAAAGACCTAACTCAGAAGCAAGTGGCAACTGAACTTTGCATTTCAGAAAGTACAGTTTGTAAGTATGAAAAGGGTGAAAGAAAACCCAATATTGAAATTTTGAAGAAATACGCATCTATTTTCAGCGTTACTATTGATGAGCTTGTTTACTGAATTGTCAGTACAAAATGTAATGACAATTTGTAATGACAAATTATAAAAACATATAAGGAGAACGATATGGCAAACGAAATTGCAAAGCTTAAACCCTTGCAAGAGCCTGGAGAGGTAATAGAATCCGAAACTGATGCGAAGTACGAAGTATACAAAGCTGACGGCTTATACGAGTATTCTTTGCAGGCGAACGGCAAGCCAAATAAAGCGCATGCAAGAATAACCTACACACACGGTGATATTTATGACGGCAACCTGAAGCACGGCAAGTATTCTGGGCTTGGCAGTTACCAATGGAAAGACGGTGGATTTTATGAAGGTAATTTCTCCGGCGGAAAGTTAAACGGCACAGGCAAATATGCAGCACCAAACGGCGACGTCTATGAAGGCAACTTTAAAAACAATAAGTATAACGGCGAAGGTAAGTACACTTGGGAAGATGGAAGTTCGTTTGAGGGTACCTTTAAAAACGGCCAAATGCAGAGCGGAAGATACATTGATGCGGACGGTAATGTTTATGATTGTAAGTTTACATACAAGCTCAACGGTGAACGCAAGAACGGCAGCATCAGATTAGTTCGTTTTGCAGAGAAAGAACCGCCTAAAAACGAGAACACAGAAAAAAAAGAAACCAAGGAAAAGAAGGAAAATAAGGTCTCAAAGGAAGCCAAGGAAACTTCGAAAGATGCGGATAAAGACGCTCCTAAAAATGATAAAGCCGAAACGAAGAAAGCCGCAGTGTCGCGCGTTAATAAAAACGGTTTAACAAGTAAAGATACAAAGCTCATTACCATAATTCGAAATTCTAAACGCGGCGCTGAATTTAAAAATCTGTATACCGGCGCATCAGGAAAAAGCGAAAGAGCTGAAAAAGATTTAATAGCCATTTTGAATTTTTTTACTAATTCAGATGCAGCACAGATACAGCGCATATTTAAGTCTTCGAAAATCTACGACGCATCAAAGGGCGACGAACGTCTGACTGATATGGTAACTGGAATTATAAAGCGCAGCAATGATTTTGTACATAGCACAAAATCAGCCGCAACGGGCCGTCAGAGCTCGGCCAGCGCTGTTAACGGTGCGGCGAGATAAATGTCAGTACAAAATCCCCAAAAAGCGTTACAAAGATTTCATCAGAAGATTAACGGAAGAGCCGGAGGAAGAACCATTCAAAGAATTTGCAGAAAATCAAGATAAAAATAGTTAAGAAAACACGAAATAAAATTTATTACAAAAAAATGATATGTACTGACAAATTGTCAGTACATAGATATGCCGAGCTGGAAGCTACCTTAACAGGGAGAGTGGTTCGATTCCGTTCATCGGCACATTTTACCTATCGGCTCCATCGCTGCCTAAAAAACGGCGGTGGGGTTGGATAGGTAGCAAAGTAGGTAGGTAAAATGAAAAACTATTATGCAAAACGAAACGGAACCTGTTACGCGTTTCAATCCATGCAACTCCGCAACCTTGCGGTGTATGCAGATGAGTTTGAACCGCTGAACCGTGCGGATGCTATGAAACAGTTTGGCTATACTGACAGCTGTTCCATGCGTGTAATAAAGTGCACGTCGATTTCTTCAAAAGAAGATTTACTCCGTATTACTTCGGAGGTAAAGAAATGAAAGTCTTATCACTTGTTAATCAGAAGGGCGGCGTAGCCAAGACGACGACGTCAATAGCCCTTGCAGACTATTTCGCCCGTCATGGCAAAAAAACACTGCTTATCGATTTTGACCCTCAGGGCAGCTTAACGACCTCATTCGGCCTTGCAGATGACGCGGACAACCCTAAGGCGCTTAAGTTCCTCGCGCTCGCGCGCGGCGGTTCTGAAGCGATGCCGCATAAGCTCGCAAAAAACTTATACGTCATTACTTCAGATATTGGTCTTGAAAAAGCTAATGCATCGTTGATAACGAAGATAGGGAAAGAACGTTATCTGCGCCGTGCCGTCGATGAGCTTAACAAAAAAGAAAAGTTCGATTACGTTATCCTGGATAGCAACCCGTCATTCTCGCAATTGACGATAAACGTGCTTTATGCAAGCGATAAGGTTCTCGTACCGTTCAAGCCGGAGTTTAACTCGTATAAAGGGATAATGCAGCTCTTCGAGAACATCGAAGAACTGAAAGCCTTGCAGCCGAATCTTGCCGTACTTGGCTTTGTTGTAACAATGGCGCGACCCGTCAAGTCGGCAGAACAGGCTATTGCCGAAATTACCGATTTCGCTAAAGACCAGAGCTGTAGGGTATTCACTCCGGCAATTCGTTTAGCGGTTGCCTGCGCGGATGCACCGTCGCACCAGAAAAGTATATATTCATATGCTCCTGACTCGAGCGTGGCCCATGACTATGAAATGCTTGGCGCGAACGTGCTTGAAGCTTTGGAGGGCATTTAAATGGCACTTGGCAGTTTAGGCCTTTCGGACTTTAAGCCCAAAGCATCGAAGACGGCGGAAAGTCTTCTAACGGTTATTCCAATTCAAGAACACAAGAAAGATGAGACGATACAACTTCGTGTGGACTACGATGTACACCAAACGTTTAAGGAAATCTGTGATGTGCACGGTAAAAAAATGTCAGTAGTTTTACGAGCATACATAGACAGCGTTATATCGGCAGGACGGCTATAAATAATGAAAAATAAATACTATAAAGGCTTGGTAGATGATGAACCTAAAACATGGGTATATGGCACCTTATCATCAAACAACAGCATATTTCAAGCTTATGAGCCTTCAAAGGGAAATTGCGGTATAGGAATTTTTTCGGTTGTCCCTAATTCAATCACAGAGATTACCGAGGAGCAGTACGCTGAAGAGTTTGCAAAAGCAAGTAATCAGATTTGCGGAATTGTAAGGTCTGTAACCTCTGATGGACGAATTTGCGTACCGTCGGAGTTCAGACATAGAGCTGGAATTAAAACTGCAGGGAAAGTGGAGTTGTTTTTGACTTTAATGAAAGAAGTGATCATCTGCACATCAGAAAATAATACCAGAGACTTTGTCGGTATAGAACGTCCAGTTGCAGAAAACGGGCAAATTTCAATTCCAGTCGAATATCGCAAAGCGATAGGATTAGGTGTAGGCAATAAAGCTGAAGTTTTTCTAAATGCACAGAACGAAATAATAATCAAAACTTTAAAAACTTAATTGTCATTACAAAACGTAATGACAAAATAAATAAAACGGAGGAAACTATGAACAAAGTATTTCTGATAGGAAACTTAACCAAAGATCCCGAATTGACGGAAACGTCTGCCGGTGTTGCATTATGCCGCTTTTCTATAGCGGTGAACAGAAGCTACGTCGGCGCTAATAACGAACGTAAGACCGATTTCTTCAACTGTGTTGCCTGGCGCGGCCTTGGCGAGAACATCGCCAAATACACTTCGAAGGGCGACAAGGTGGCGGTTAACGGCTCGTTCGAGCAGGACAACTACGAAGACGCACAAGGAGTTAAGCGCACTTCATACACACTTGTTGTGCGTGATATAGAGTTTTTGACATCGCATAATTCACAATCAGACAAGGATGTAGATAAAAAGCTACAACCTGTAACTGAAGATACTGATATTCCTTTCTAATCAAACCACATAGAAAATGTAATGACAAAATGTCCGTACACCGATGTACTTACATTGATGTACGGACAAACCATGGAGTTATCATGTCAAAAAACGACGGCAAAAGATTTTATTGGCTTAAATTAACTCAAGACTTTTTTAAACGAAAAGATACAGACGACTCGGACGCAATACAGCTTCTTTTAAGGCAAGCTGACGGAAGCAAGTATGTTTGTATCTATTTGATGCTATGTCTTGAAAGTATAAATAAAGGTGGACTCCTTTATTATGAGTCAAACGGAATAAAAATTCCGTACACAATTGAAGATATAAAAGCTGAGTGCAGATATTATGATCCATCTGAAATTGAATGTGCCGTAAAGCAATTTTTAGCCTTAGGACTTTTAATTACTGTTGAAATCAGTGATGGTCAACAAGCTTTTGCTTTACCAGAGGTTCCGAAATTAGTTGGGACAGAAACAGGTGCAGCTATTCGCAAAAGACTACAACGGAATAATTTGCCTCTTTTAGGGGACAATTCGGGGACTTGACGGGGGACAATGTCCCCTTTGTTTTATGGAAAATGTCCCATTAAGGAAGGGGACAAATAAGGGGACTTTGTATCCATAGAGTATAAGAGATTAAGAGTATTTATTGAAAACACAGGAGAAAAGAGACCAAGTATTTATCGCGCGCGAGAGACGGTGTGAAACATTTTGCAAATTCAGAGCTTTGCGTTTGCGTGAAACAATGAATAAATATAATGCGCAGTGAATATTCGTGTCGACCACGAATTAGTTTCTTTCTGTGTTTTCACAGGTAACGGAAAGAGTGCGGGAAAACCGAAAGGGCATAGCCCTTGGGTTGTCCCGTCCCTATTGCAAAATTCAGAATTTAAAAGGAGATCAAAATGAAAACTGCAATGACTGACAATTCGAACGAAGTAACGTTAAACGTGCCCACAGGTGAAAGCGCGGAAGGCTATTTCGAAAAATTTTTCGGTTGCGCTCCGACGCCGCACGAGGAAATGCCTGACGATGCCGACGTGGATGCAACTTACGTCATTAAGCTTAAATAATCGAGGACGGTTTCATGGAAGATAATAAAGAATTGATAACGAGCCAGTCAGAACACGAAAAGACTTCGGAAGAAAAGCCGGCAATAAAAAACTCCGCAACGTTTGCGGAGCAGGTGGATGCCGTTCTGAGCGGCGCGGATATGGAGAGTTCGCATTTAGAACTGCTTAAGGTAACGCCTCCGCTTCTTCGAATGGTGGGCGTTCCTAACTTGCCTATCCTAATGACTGCACGCCACGTTAAGACTATAACGCAGGAAAGCGGAAGCGATTCCGCCAATTATCACGGTTTAGGGACAGAGATTATAAAGAAGCTGCCTGAACTGATATCAGACCCCGTGATGATTATGGATAGTTTAACACAAAATGACAGTATAGTCATTGTTACGCAAACAGTAGATAAACAATATCGCCCCGTAATCGGAGCTATAAAGCTGGATGGTATAGGTCGCCAAAAATCCGAAATGATAAGCGCGAATATTTTAACGAGTGCTTATGGACGTAATAATTTCCAGTCGTTCATCGCGCGCAATATTGAGCAAGGGACAGTTCTCTATGCGGATAAAGAGAAAAGCCAAGCCTTGTCAGTGAACCCCGGGATACAATTTCCCGACGTTATGGCAAGCCTCAGCTTCAATACTATTATACGCAAAACTAAGGCTTTTGTCAAGAGCAAGGAAGAAAAAATCAAAGAAAATAAACCCAGTGAGAAAGAAGAGAACACAGAAAAGAAGGAGGAGAAAATGAAATTGTCTGACCGCATTAAACGTTTCTTTGGAAGGACGAAGAGCGAGTATAAGGACGTTGCGCCGCAAATTCTTTCGAATGAAGAGTTTGCCGCGCAAAGGGAGCGTATAGGTAAAGCCAGAGAAAAAGCTATGCTGATAGCTTCCGAAAGCGGACAACCATATGTAACGATAATGGAAAGCGATTCGGTTAAATTCAAGCCTGGCGACGTTCTGTCGTTAGTTGAAGCTGAGAAAAGCTTTACGGAAGAAAACAAAGAGGTTAAAGCTCTTGATGCCGGCGACTATAAAACACTGTTCACAATAGATTCCGTGTATAAGGGCAAAATGAATAGTGCAGACTGTGTATACCGTATTGGTGCAGAGAACGGCGGAATTGCGGAACAGCTTGCGGAAACGGCAAATTCAAATCATGACGTCAATTTGCTCAATTATTCAAAGTACTTGCAAAAGCATCTTGAGCTCGAAGGTATGGTAGATAAAGCCATTGCGGCCAAGCTGCCCTTACAAAAGCAATACGACGTGCAAGGTTACGCCTTATTCGTAGGCAATGACTTGAACGCATCGCAGAATCCGGAGAGCTTTGAATTTCCGCCGCTTGAAATAGAACACAAAGAAAAAATAATCAATACTGAAAATCTGCCGCACCGTGCGTTTGCCGACGGTCCGATACCGCAGTCGGAGCAAACGTCGAGTAATTCTGCTGAGCGCCGAGCAACAGATTTTCACGACAAAGTTTTTGGCGTGCGTGAGGAAATGGTAAAAAGCCTTATCAGATACATAGAACAAAGCCCTAAGCAATGGGAAGCTGGTTGGAATAATATTGCCGGCACGGCGCCTGAAAACGGTAAAACAGGTACACCGTATCGCGGTTTAAACTTGCTTTACTTAACGTTTACGGCGATGCAAAAAGGGTATACCGACCCTCGCTGGGTAACGTTTAATCAGGCCAAAGAACTCGGAGCGAGTGTAAAGAAGGGTGAGAAGTCTTCGCCCATTATATTCTACGAATTATACGACCGAAACACGAAAAAGTCTTACGACAGCAATACGACTAAAAATATGACCGACGAACAGAAGGATGCGTATATGAAGGAGAATGTTTACGCTGTCCTTAAATATTCGAACGTCTTTAATGCTTCACAATGTCATAACTTCCCAGAGCGTGACACCGCGTCGATGCAGATGAAGGAAGAAGAACGTGCAAAGCAGAACGCATTAATCGAATCTATTATTTCGAATAGTGCAGCGCCCGTTCTCCATGATGGGGGCAACGAAGCTTTCTATTCGCCCATGCAGGATAAAATACATTTGCCGCCGCTCGAAGCTTTCAATACGATGCAGGATTATTATGCAACCGCGTTGCATGAAATTGCTCACTCCACGGGCCATGAAAGCCGCTTAAACCGTGATTTAAGCGGTAGCAGGCATTCGTCGGCATACGCAAAGGAAGAACTCCGCGCTGAGCTTGCTTGTGTATTTATGCAGGTGGAGCAGGGTTTAAAGCTTGACGGTAAACACTTCTCAAACCATGCAGCATATCTGAACAGTTGGCTTAACCAAGTTAAGGATGACCCCCAGATATTTTATGCGGCCGCGCGAGATGCGGAGAAAATCTCGGACTACGTTGCCGAGAACTATCTGCATGCAGCGCAGACTGCTGAGCTCGAAGGCGAAGCAGTTCACTCGAATACAGCCGCAGTAGTTCAGGGAAACACAGAAAAAAAAGAAGCTTTAAATGCGTCAAAAATCAATTTAACTGAAAAGCGTTTGAAAGACTATGCAGATATATTGCGTAGGAACGATTTAGAGGTCGGTAATACCGCTCAGTCGGACGAATATTACATAAACCAAGCCCGAGAACAAATAAAAGCTTATGAGCAGACAGACGAATATAGAGGAGCAGTGAGAGCAGATTATCCGCGCGACTTCGAAGACGAGCTCACCGAAACGTTGCTTGACGAGGCTGAGGCTCACGTCGGGACCTTGAATGGAGAACACAAAGAAGAAAAAAGCTTTGAGGATACAGTGCAAGAGCTTGCAACATCGGAGGGATATAGCTTTACCGAAAATGCGGAACTTGTGCATCAGTATTCAAAGAATATTTTTGAAACTGAGCTCAAAGCGCGCGATGTTTTCTCTGACAATAATATGCAAAAACAGCCAGCGTTTTCGAAATTTTCAACTGCACAAATAGAACACATTGCTAAAAATTATATGTATTACAACAACACCTATGCTTTCAACTTGGCAAAAATAATGAAAGCAGAGCGTGAAAAATATGAATATCAGGCTTTAAAAGCCATTTTGCAACAAGGTAATGACGCGCCCGAGTATATCCGAATTGATGGGTATAATTATTTGTTCAGAACAGAAGATTTGACCCAGAAATACGGCGGAAAAATTGAGAACGGGCAAATAGTTGTTACACCTGAGCTTGAAAATTCATTTTTTAAACTTAATGAAAAATACAACGAACAGCAAGGAGAACACAAAGAAAAAATGAATTCAGTGCCTCATTATACAATTGATTTCAAATTAAATTGTTCAAATGAAATGCTTTTAAGCAATGAATTAAAGCAATTAGGCTTTAAAGTTGATAGAGATGCTTATAATCGAAACGAGCAAAGAGATGGTACAGCACTCGAAAATCGAATAGACCGTTGGGTGGACGAAATTAATTATGTGGGAGCCGAGGGCAAGTCAATTGAAGGTTGGTATGGAAAAACTTTTAACGGAATTATGTTAGAGTCAACCGATATTACAGGCTTTACGACGTCTGGCTTAAGTCTTAAAGAAGTGCAAGCCGTAGCCGATGCGGTGCAGAGCTTTGGCGTTAACGTTACAGTAAAAGAGATTCCGTCGCAGCATCGTATTGTTCCAGAACAGAAGCAAGAGACTTCGAACAACGGCGCCGCGGCGAAAGCTCCACTGGTTGTCAATTTGTTTGCAGGACCGGGCGCAGGAAAAACCACGGCCGCACTGGAGCTTACGGCAGCGCTGAAGAAAGAGGGGTACAACGTAGAGTATGTTTCCGAGTTCGCCAAGGAGCTCGTGCTCGAGGGCAGAACTGAAGAGCTGAAGGACCAGGAGTTTGTAACGAACGAGCAGTACCATAGAATAGACCGTTTACGTAACTCAGGGGTTGAGATTATCGTAACGGATTCCCCAGTACTCCTCGGCAAAGTATACGGCGAAGGGAAGAACAGCGCGGAGTACGATAAGCAAATACTCGATTATCACAACAGCTTCGAGAACTTTAACCTTATGGTTAAGCGCGGCGAAACTTTCCAAGCAGAAGGGCGAGTGCATAATCTTGAGCAATCAAAAGAGCTCGATACAAAGATAACGTCTATGTTACGCAGTAACCAAATATTTTACGGTAACTATCACCACGGTGATATAGACAAAACTATCGACCGTATAAATGCAACGTACGCTCGCTTGTACGGAGAAAAGCAAGCGGATAATAAAAATGTATCCGTAAATACGTTCTGCACTGATTTTGGCGGTGAATATCTGTATTTCCGTGTCAATGATGGACTATCGATTGAGGATGTTTGTAAAGGTTACGCCGAGGACCCTGAAGATGGCTTTGGTTATAACTTTGGGCAAGAGATATCAGAAAGCCAGTACAATGAAATCAGAAATACAAGCAAAGGCTTTAATATCGATTTTCTTGACGATATAAATGCTTTTACGATAACTCAGGATGGAAATGTTTTAGAGAGCGGCTATTTGTACGAGGATTTAGTTTTGAAGTATCAAGAACCTGAAGCGCAAGAAGAATCAGCCGAAAAGACCGTTGGAGAGGAGCTAACGAATAAAACCACGTGGAGCAAGATAAATCTTCCAGACGGCGCTGTCGGAAACGAGTACGGCAAAACCACTCTTGTTAAAATGCCGCAGAGTGGCGAATATGCTCATTTTGGTGTTTTCGTTTCTACACAATATCTCAGGCAGAATTCAAAGACAGGCAAGTGGCAGCTTAACGTCGGCGATAAATTCACGTACCGCTTAACAAACGACGGGCGGCAGGTCGAACTGACGGGCCAAGAACTCAAGGATAGCTTTGCCGGGGTGCTTATCGGAAAAACTCCCGAGCGTGTGGCGCCGAGCCGTAAAAATCTGAGAGTGCTCGACAATCTTGAAAAGAACGTTCCAAAAGAACTTCGTGTGCATGCCAATTGGTGTGTTTACCGCACCTATAAGGAAACGGATAAGGAAAAGAAGGGTAAAGTCATCAAGTCGGCAGTAACGGGAGAGGGGGCAAGCCCTAAGAACTCGGCAGACTGGACCGACTTCGATACAGCGATGAAATATGCACGTGAAAACAACTTCGAAGGCCTTGCGTTCGTGTTGGAACAAAATAGCGGCATAACGTGCATCGATTTGGATAAGTGCATCAAGAACGCGGAGACGGGGGAAATGAAGGAACGCGCGACCAAGCTAATTGAAGAGCTGAAAGGCACGTACATGGAGCGCAGCACGTCTGGGAACGGCGTACATATTTTCATTAAGGACGACATCCTTAAAGGCGGCAAGTATAAAGACTCCTCGGTAAGTGAGGAGAAGGGCGACCTCGAAGTCTTCGATAATCAGCGCATTATATCGATGACCGGTGATATGTTTTCTGAAACGAACACCTTGACGAGAGCCGGCAGCAGTGCAACCGTTTATCTTCGTCAGGAGCTCGGCGAAAAACAGCAGACTCACCGTTCACCATCTTCCAACGTAAGGACCGGCTATAAAGCCGGCAGCGACCGAGAGGTAGTAGAGCGCATCCGCCGTAGCAAGCGCGCAGGCGACTTCGAGGATCTTTATACCGGTCACGGTATTACTGGGAACGCGTCGATTGATGACATGAAGCTTGCTAATATTCTCGCTTTCTTCACTAACGGTGATGCCGCTCAGTGCATGAGAATTATGCGTGAGGCGTCAACGTACCGTTCTGACAAACCCGAATCTTATTATAATCACACCATATCCAAGGCAATCGACACATTAACTATCCGCCCATCGTACGGCGCCGCGCAGGGCGCTTCAGCAAGCAATAAGCGGACAGCAGGAAACGGTGCAGCGCAGTAATACAATTTTACCGCATCTGGACACGACTCTTCCTGTGTTCTCCGGCGTGAAGGGGTGCAGGGGAAACCGCAAGAGGTTTCCCCGCCCGCCCTCGGCGCCCGGTGGCGCCGCCGCACTAAGCCTTGCAGCCTTGATGCGGAGAAAACACGGGAAAGACTAAATCACGGCACATAGAGTGCCGCCCGAATAAGGAGAACCTTACTCGGGGTAGCGTACACAGATAAATAAATCTGTGTACTTGAAAACAAGCAGGATAAGAGGTGGGACACCCCGTAAAACTTGCGTTTCACTATTATATAGTAAACTGTCCCACCTCATAGATTTCGGTGTTCCATACTGTCCCACCGAAATTGCGACAAATCGGAGACCGATTTTCGTTAAGGAGAAAACACAGTGAAAAATAAACAAGAGTTCGAAAAAGTCAAAAACGAATTCAAAATTCGTCTCTATGACACGGAAGTAATCAAATCAATTGCCGAGCTGATGCAGACGGGCAAGTTCGAAAGCTATAACGACTTGCTTGGCTATGCAATCAGTTTCGGCATTGAGAAGATTTATCTGGAGTTCGGGAAAAAGCGGGCGCTCACCAATCCGTTCGAAGTTGACATGCCGATGGAAGAGCGATTAAACCTTATCGACAGGAAACTTGCAGAAGCTCGGATTATGCAGGAGGATATGTTTATTCTGTCAAACGGCCTTGAAATTTTAATTTCGACCGTTTACAACACGCTGCGAGCCGAAGCTGCAGGCGAAGAAGTTACGCCGGAACTCATAGATAGCGGTTTCTTCTCAACGCTACCGGAATTCTACCGCGTTATCAAAGATACCATGATTGAGCGCTCAAAAAAGAAAACACAGAAGGAAAAGAAGAAAAATGTCTAAGGTAGTATTTAACGTCAGTTACACGAACGCGCAGCCGCCGGTGAACTTTACGGGCAAAGCACGTGCGGATTACATTGCGCAACGCAAGTTCTATAATTTGACGGCGGATTACAATTACTTTGAGTATTCACTTAACGGCCAAAAAGTCGTTAAGAACGCTAATGCGGAGCATTATTTTACCCGTGAAGGCACGAACACCGGGCTTTTTAACATGGACGGCGTTATATCCGAAGAGAAAAAGGCCGAGTTAAAAAGTCTGTTAAAAGATACGCAAAGCCCTATCTGGCACGGTTTCATCAGCTTCGATGAGGAAACCAGCCTCGGCTTCCAGACGCAGGAGAACTGCATAAAGTTTCTGCGCCAGACTTTCGGCGAGTTTTTAAGGCGCGGCGGTTTCAGAAAAAATAACGTAGAGCTTTACTGTTCGTTGCATGACGATACCGATAATCGCCATATTCATTTCGCTTTCTTTGAAAGAGAGCCTCTGCACTGTAATAAAAACGGTGTGGCCGGGCAGTTTAGGCAAGGTTTTATTCAGAACAAGATAATTGATAATTATCTCGTATCAGCGAATATGCACCTTTCTGAACACGGCGCCGAATATTACACCGCACGTGACGAGGCAGTAAGCGAGCTTAACAAAATCCGCGAAAATCATGCAGTTGGCGGCACGTTCTTCACCACCGACCGCGGCCGTAATCTCGAGCTTAACCTTGCCTTTGACAAGCTTATTGCAAAATTGCCTAAGACGGGCCGTTTACAGTACAACGCAAAAGAGATGGCAGAGCTTCGGACTGAAATCGACAAGCTTGCGGCGCTGCTCATAAAGTCGGATAAGCGTGCGGAAGCTGCGCATCTCAAGATGCTTAAACAGTTTGCGCGTGTAGAAAACGAGGTCCGCGAGCTGGCCTTGGATAACAAGCTCGCCTATATGAACGACCGCCGAATGACGAAGGAAGAGCTGCAAACCGTAATGAACGAAGATACACGCAATCAGAAGATGCCCGTTAAATATCTTGACATGCAGAACGTTGACTATTTCGAACGGCTGAAAGCGGATTATGCGGCAAGGCTCGGAAATATCGTTCTTGGTATTTGTAAGGACATAAAACGTACTGACAAAATGTCCGTACACCGTAAGGCTTACGTGAACGATATTCGCAGAAAAGTCGAGGCCAAGCATAAACGCATAAAGCGCGGCGACTTTTTCCGAACGGCGAGGGAAGTTCTTGCGGCCGTTTGCTCAACCGATAGCGCGAACTTCCTCAAATCGTTCAAGCAAATCGAAGCCGAAATTGCTTTCGAGCAAGTTGATGGCAGAATCTGACAAATGAGGTAAAGATGAAGAAAAAGGACGTTTTCAACCGTTGGAAAGAAAAGAAGCTTTCCACGAAAATAATCATCGGCATAGTTGTCGTAATTCTTTTATACGTTGCGCCGTTATTAGTGTTTGCCGTTGCAGGCTCGTTGCTTGCCAGAATACCTTTTGCCGAAATATTCGGTAAAATCTGGCTTTACGGCTTATGGGGCGCATCAGCTATCGGAGTTACGTTCTATCTGTTATTCGAATATAGAACGCTTGGTTCGCGGCGAGTAAAAAAAGTCAACGTCGACCTGGAAGATTCGCACTTTATGTCTCTGCGCGAGATGTCGCATAATGCAGGATTTACCGTTACGAAGTTTTCAGAGCTCGGAACGGTGAAGGACGGTATCCCGATTATTATCCAGCGCGAAAAACATAAAGTGGATATGGACGTTGTGTTGCATGACCCGATACACGCTATGCTCCTTGCAACGACCGGCACTGGTAAAACCGTTTCGTACATATCGCCAAGTATCGAAGTACTTTGCCGTACGAAAAGTAAACCGTGCATTGTCGTAACGGACCCGAAAGGTGAGCTTTACCGACGTCACGCAAACTCATTGAAGAAAAACGGGTACAACGTTCACGTAATCGATTTGCGCGATACTTATCATTCTACGCTCTGGAACCCGTTTAACGACGTATGGCGCAAGACGGATGAAATGACAATGCGCGTCGAACAAATAAAAGGCAAGTATTACCTCAACGGTATTGAATACCTTACGCGCGAGGATGCAGAGGCCGCGCGGCGTCAATGCGCTATAAAGCTCAAGGATGAGATTTACGTTGATATTCAGGACCTTATAAACACGATGTGCCCCGTTGATTCAGGCGAAAGCAAGTCATGGCAGCAGGGTGCCAGAGATTTGCTTGTCGGTCTTGCGTTAAGATTTTGGGAAGACGTGCGAGACGGCTATATGCCGCGTGAGAAATTTAACCTATACAATCTATGGTGGAACTTAACCGAATACGCAAAAGGCGAATGTGAACTTCTGAAGGAATATATAGGTGAAATCGCGGATGATGTTTCTCGAGCGGAAGGCATGGCGAATACCGTGCTCGTCAGTCAGGATAGGACGCTATCGTCATATCTTGGTTCGGTCAACCAATATCTGCACTGGATGGCGGACGGCGGTATTGCCCAGCTCACAAGCGGAAACGAAATTGAATTTATGGACTGGGATGAAAGCCCCAATGCACTTTTTATAAAAGTCCCTGATGACAAGGACAATAGGCACACGCTCGTCTCGTTGATGCTTATGCAGCTGTATAAAGCGCTTGTTGAAAAAGCGACGCGCAACGAGTTAATGCATAAGACTAACGACCGTGAATTGCTGAGGGCAAGCTATTTCCTTATGGATGAGTTCGGCAATCTTCCGAAAATACCAAACTTGGAAAAAACGATTACAATTGCGCGAAGCTGCCGGATTTATTTAGTGCCCGTTCTGCAGAGCTTAGTTCAGCTTGAAAACGTTTACGGAAAAACGCCCGGCGAGCAAATCCGCGACAACTGCAATATAAGAATTTTTATGGGAACGAACGACGAGCAAACACGTCACGTTATATCGGAAGCTTGCGGCAAAAAGAAATCTAAGCAGGTCAGTTATAACGAAGAAAAAGGGATGTCGGTCAGTACAAGCGCGCAGAGCATACCACTCATACACGAGTCGGAGCTCGGCCGCTTGAATGACCCGAAAGGCGGAATTATAGGTAATGCGGTCGTTTTGGTTTCAGGCAATTATCCTATAATCGGTAGAACGACGCCCGTCTTCAAAGCGCAGGATATATTCTGCCTCGAAGAGTCTTCAGAACCGCAGAATGATTTTATGGAATTCGACGAAAAATCAAACCGATACGATATTGCCTTTACGGTGTGGTTTGAAAAAGAGATGCGGAGGCTTGAAGAAGATGGCGACGAGGCAGAAAATTTTACGGCGTCAGTGCAGGAAGAAGTTATTACAACTGAAATGCAAAATTTTGTAATTGCCAAGATACAAGAGAAAATAAAGCAGCATCTTGACAAGCTTAAAGAAAAAATTTCGCTCGAAGATTGCACGCGCCTTGCCGCCGCGGATACGCGAGGAAAGATAATGATTTTGGACGAGCTCGCTGATGCGGCCACGGCGAAGGGCGACCGTTTTCTCGCAGCGGAAATTGAAAAGGTGCGCAGCTTCCTAATACATAGCGGCGAACAAATTTCAGACCTTGAAGCTTCGGCTCAATCAATAAATTATCAAGGAGTAGATTTATGAGAACACAGAAAAGAAAAAATTATATTTTACTAGAGGTTATATTTTGTCTTTTGCTTATTATGTCGCTTGGCTTTGCTCTTAACATAGACAAGCCTATGACAGCCTCGGCGGCTACGGAGCAGACGCTTTATTCGGGAACTACAGAAACATATTATTCAAGTGCAGCAAAATACTGGCAAACCGTAAGTATAACCGCACCTAACGGTCATTTGAGTATGGAAGGAATTTTAAATTTTAAAAGATATATCAATGGTGAGAACATCGAGATAAAAGTTGGTAGAGGTGATGGAAATATAAGCGATAATCACCGCGTATGGACGCTTACTTATTTGAGACTACTAAAAGAAGTCGATTCGCAATGGGTGCAAGTTGGCTCGGACGAGCGTATCGCTGCAGTTTGTGCGCACCACGGCGGTGGGTATAACGAAGTAGGTGAAGGTCTCAGATATCCTGGTAACTCCAATCTATACACTAACGGGCGCAGTAAAACGATATCGGAATATTGCAGTAATGCGGTATCCGATGACACGTACGTAACCGATATCACGGCAACAAAGGGTGGAAACCTATATCCAATTAAATACTTCGATATTAACCAAGAAGGATATTACAAAATTGAAATAATATTCGTTGCCTTTCAGAACGGGTATGCTACTACTTCGACTGGCGCTACTACTCATAGCGTTAACGCGACGTTTTACGTGGACCGTACTGGTCCGGACTTAACGCTTACAGGAGCAAATGACGGCTTTTCCAACAGTTCAGTCAAAGCTGATTTCAGCGATGTGTGCGGTGCAACCGCTAGTTATGCTCGAAATACAGATATGTACTTCTCGGCAACTCCTAGTATTTCAATGTCAAGCGGAGCAAGTTTTTCAGATGAGGGGAATTATGCAATAGTTGCAACCGACAATGTGGGAAACGTACGTCGTAAGGAATTTACGATTGACCGCACTGCACCTGTTCTTTCGCTCAACGGTGTTGGGAACGGCGGAGCAACAAACGGGAACGTTAAAGTTTCTTGGGATACGACTGTCGGCGGAATCGGAGCGCAGCGCGTAAACAGTAACGATGCGCTCACGGTCAAGTATAGTTATTCCAAAAGCTATACTCCGCCGAATGACGCGACGACAGAGATAACGTCGGCGAGCAATAGTAAAACGTTCACGGATAACGGAAGTTACCGCGTAACCATATGGGACCGTGCCGGGAATAATTCATCGTATACTTTCATAATCGATACGGTTGCGCCGACGGTGACGATGTTACCGGATTCTTATATTAATCACTCTTTCGTGTTCTCTGCAACAGATAGCTACAGCCTTAAAGGAATTGAGTACAAAAAGGACGGCGGTACTTCTACTAAGCTTGAGAAAGACAAATTGTCGGTAAGCCTAAACCGGGACAATTACGGAGCATGGCAATTCCGTGCTTATGACAGTTGCGGAAATTATACTGAGTGGTATTCAACCAATATGTATTATCGCACGGAGTTCGGTAACAGCAACAGAATATACAACGGGTATTTTTTACCTGCTTATTTCATAGTTACATTGCCAAGCAAAACATTCACTGATATATCCGGCAAATACACGTTCGCCGAATATTCCGCGGCGTTTGACTGGGCGTATAAAAGGGAATGGGAATACCGCGTAATAGAGCTTGGCAACAATAAATGGTCATATGTGAATATAGCGAACGAAAGCATACATCAGGTTTACACGGATCGTGCGGAACTGAACAACGCAGTCAGCAAATACGCTTCGAGCTATGTTTCCGATAGACGGGTAATAAGCGCTTTTGGCGGAACGATAAGTAATCCCACGGATACAAGTGGGACCACGCGCGATGATGCACTCACAGTACAGCTTTCTGAGTTGCCTGCACATCTATCAGAATATTCAGGGCTGACTTATATGCTAGCCGAACATTCCTATGAATTTAAACGGCCGGAAAACGGTGTTGCAGACAATACGTCGACAGCGAGCATTAAATTCATATCCGATGGAATATCTAAGCAAAACGGGCCTGAAATTCGAATTGGTTACGGCGATACTTTGAAAGCTACGTTGAACGCAGCTTCTGCATGGCGCCAAGGTTACTATCTGGTTACCGAAACCGACCGTTGCGGAAACATCGAAAAGTACGTGCTTTGCATTGATACAGGTGAGCCTACGATAGAGGCGGATATTAAGCTCGGAAACGGAGATTACGGCGAACTTGAGTTCACCAAAGCATATGTTGAACAGCATTATGGTACAATGCGTTATCTATCGCTTAGCTTTACGGCTATGCAAGATTCTGTTGACGGTTTCGTTATGCTTAACATCAACGGACGGGGACTGGATAACGTGAAATACGTATCCGGTGATGAATTACCGGTTCTGAATTATGAAAACGGTTATTACGGTGATTACAGCATTACGGTTTACGACCGGTCTCTGAATGCATTGCAATTCAACGTAAGAATTGCCGGCATTGCCCCGACGGTATCGTACACTTCACTCACCAACGAAACCAAGTGCACGTTGACGATATCATTGAACGACGCCGATAACGCTCTTGCGTCGCTAAAGCTTTACAAAATAGCTTATGACGGCGAGTACACAGCAAAAAGCTTTGACGACGACGGAACGAGCATAAACGTGCAGTCGCTTGTATACGTCTTACGTACAGGTGGTAAATACGTTCTCGAATTTACGGACATGTACGGAAGAGAAGTAGTGACAGAGCCAATATTTTATATGAAAGGACTGCCTGTTGGTACCCTGTCCGGTGTTAAAGCCGGAGGCTTGACGAATAAAGACGTCAGTTTTACCTACGACGCATCGTGTTCAGTAAATCTCTATGCATGGCAAAGCGGCGTATGGGTAATGGTAAACGAGCTTATGCAGACAACCGACGGTGAAAGCTCTTGTAAAGCCGAAATAACTGCCGGCTCCGGCACGAGTTATAAATTCAAATATTTTTTGTATGTGACGGAAGATATGAATTTGTTTACGGAGTATAGTTTCGAAATCGACTGCATTCCGCCGCAGATTGAAATTAAGACGGTCAACGGTGTAGCCGTATTACCTGAAACCGTTACTCCCGACAGCTTTTATTTGAATTGGTCCGAAAGCGGTTATACAGCTTATTATTACAACAAGAGTAGCACGCTCGGTAGTCTAGGGCAAGAGCGGTACACAAAAGAAAGTGTAATTGAAAAGGCCGGTACGTACGTATTCGAAATAACCGATGCGGCGAAGAACGTCACAGAGTTTACGGTAACGCTTGATAACGTTGTAAGCTGGACGCTCGATTCGCCTGCATATATTCGGCTCGAAGATGGAAGTTACATAACTAAACACAATTTTACTCTGATGGTAAACGAGCGTGCGAGCGTTTGGAACGTAACTTCAACCAACGATTTTAAACCTGCCAACGGACAAAAAATCGAATTGGACGGAACGTACGCTTTTCATATCGAGGACGTTTACGGAAACGGGCTCGATATAACGCTTATCGTTGATAATCTGCCGCCTATGCCTATTATAACCGCAAACGACGGCACGGCGCTTTCTGCCGGTAGCAGAACGAATAAAGGGTTTACTGTGGCCTGCGAAGAGGATAACGTAGCAATTACTTATTCGTTTGCTAACGGGCCTTATGTGGTTTACAGCGGCAGTCTTCTGGATGAGGAAGGTGTTTACAATTTCAGATTAACAGACCGCATGGGCAATAGTTTAGAGCTGACGCTTGTTATCGACCGCGGAGTAAACTTCAGCGTTCGCGGCTCGTGGGTTTTGCGCGGTAAAGATTATTATTCGCGCACCTGGCTTTCCATCAGTGTCGACGAAGGGTACAAAGTATTCACCATAACTGACGAAAACGGCCTTACTTTAAATGTGACGGACAAGCTCGAAGTTGAGGGCGTTTACACAGTACGTATCGAAGATGCGGCCGGCAATACCGAAACGTTCAAGGCCGTAATAGACAAATCGGCGCCAAAGGCCTGCATACAGACTTTGAGCGGCGAAAACATCGATTACGGCGGAACTGTAAGCGGCGCCTTTATCGTGTACTGTGAAGAAGAGGAATCGACGATAACGTATGCAAAAGGGACCGGCAACTTTTCAGCGTACGACGGCGATTATCTGAACGGCCTCGGTACGTACAGCTTCAAAGTTACGGATTTTCTCGGCAACTCGGAAACGTTCACCGTCAAAGTGGATTTAGATGTTGATTTCATAATCGGCGGAACTTACGTTCAGGACCTTGACGGAAATTACGTTTCTAAATCCTGGCTTTCGATAACGATGCGCGAGGAGTATCGGAGTTTTTGCATAGAATCGGACAACGGCTACGAATACTTTGAAGGCGACCGTATTAAAGAGGAGGGCGTCTATACCGTAAACATCGAGGACCTTAACGGAAATAACGTAAGTTTCGGAGTTATTATTGACCGTACCGCCCCCGGCATTGAACTTGTCGGAGCGGAGCCCGGGAAGAAAACCCGAAACGACGTTCAACTTAAACTTACGGATTATTTCGAGGCTTACTTCCGCATCGAAGGTTCATCTGAAAAATTTAAGCTCGAGGACGGCCAATTGTTTACGGAAGAAGGCGCTTACACCGTTTCGGCGAAAGACGTTGCCGGCAACGAAACTTTTGTGACCTTTACGATTGATAAAAGCGTTTCCGTTACTCCGTCGCGCGAACTGAGCCTCGGTCGGATTATTACCGGCGACGTTTCGTTCACGTTTGGTGAAACTGTCACGGCGGAACTACTGCACGATAATACGTCTACTGTGTATTCTCGTGGCAGGATTGAGGAAGTAGGAGACTACAAACTCACTGTAACCGACGAGCTCGGCAACGTTGCGTTTTTTTACTGGACAATACTTGAGAGCAAAGCTCGAGGTTATGAGTTTGCAATTCCTGAAGATTATACTGTAAGCGTTCTACTGAACGGCAGCATATTTACTTCCGCAATCGAAGACCACAAAATCAAACTCACGTATAACGGAGTGTATACTTTGTACTTCGAAGGCGCGGAAGAAGGTTTAAACTTTAGCTTGGAGCTTACGGTTGATAGCGTCGCTCCTGCAGTGCAGATAACACAGAACAAAAAATACGTATCTGTTTCGGACCCGTCCAAAGACGGCTTGTCGTACAAGCTCTATAAAGACGGTAAAGAGGTATCCTTCAAAATTGGTGAAAATATTACTGCTGTTGGAGATTACAGACTTGAAATAACTGATGAAATAGGTAATACAACAGTTTATAATTTCGAGCTTCACTATATCAATACAGCAGGAATTATTTTCATAGTTCTGGCTTGTTCGGTTTTACTTGCCATAATTCTTGCCATTGTACTTATACGAGTTAAACAGCGCATCAGATAAATGAAACGACAGCTTAAGCTGATTATATATAATTTTAATTTAAAGGAGAAATTTTATGAAAACTTTTGCAAACATGGCGCTTTTAGCGTCAAGCGAATTCAATTCCGTGGGGCAATTACTTGCGGACTTTTTGAATAGTTGGTGGGGACCGTTGCTCATCGTTATCGGCGCATGCGGCGGCATACTCGGGGTTATTGCCGGGTTTAAGTGGTGGTTTGCTCACGCTTCAGGCGATGAAAATAAAGTTAAAAGCGCAAAGCAGTTTGCTATCGGCGTAATAATAGGCTTTGTAATTATCTTCGTTTTAGCGGCATTAATTCCCGTTCTTGTGGCAGCGTTCTCAAGTTGGTTCGATTCGCAAGGAGTATAAAACGATGTGGATTACGATTAAGAAACTGCTTGCGCAGCTTCTATTCTGGCTCTATGATTTTTTGGATCTTATTGGAGATGTTTTTCGCTTGTTGGTTGGTCTTGATAAAGTAGGCTATACCTCTGACGGCGTCGAAACTGAAATGACGCTCTTGGATGCGTTTATGCAACATACCGTTGCATCGAAGATATTATTTGGTCTGATACTTATAGGTGTAATTATCGCTTGCGTTTGCGGCATCGTTAAGGTAGGCAAAAATATCTTTAAGGTCAAAGTGGAAGGTGAACGTGCATCACACACCATTGCGGTGGGACAAACGTTTATGGCGATACTAAGCTCGGTAGCGTGTATATTTTTCGTATTGCTTTTCATAGCCTTTGCAAATATGCTGTTACAGCAAGTGAACGCTGTAACAGCGCCTGCAAACGGTGATACGCAATTCTCGCATTATCTTTTCGATTTATCCGTGGAATCGAAGTATCAGCTTGATTATGACCATCCGCTTACGCGTGAAGTGCCTAGAGTTGATGAAAACGGTAATTACATACAGGCCAAAGACGGAAACGGCGACCCACTATATCTGATGGACGAGTTTGGAAATTTTGTTAACGAGAAGGGTGAAATTGTCGACCCCGCATACAAAGTACCTAAATATGAAATGGATATAGAGGTCTATTATGAAAACGCAATTTTACGCGATTCAAACGGAGATCCAATTCTTGATTTAAACGGAAATACACAGCTTGTAGCTAAGTCAGGATATGCCGACGGTGTAACTGCCAGTGACCTTGATTTCAAGACAATGAGCGTGAATACGATTTTCGGAAGACACCATAAAATTATGGGTTGGGAAATCGAGTCGATGGGATATAGCGTAAAGCCAATGGTTGAACTGGAATCGTTCAATCTGTTTACCGCATATTTGGTCGCCATCGTAATGCTGATATCATTAATAGTTATATGTCTGGGAATGGTCAAACGGCTTTACGACGTCATCGTTTTGATATTTATGATGCCGCTTGTGTGCGGAACCATCCCGTTGGACGACGGAGCGCGTTTTAAAGCTTGGAGAGAAATTTTTATGTCAAAAATATTCCTCGTTTTCGGTGCCGTACTTGCAATTAATGTATTTTTTCAAATTGCACCAATAATCGAGCTTATAAATCTTTCAGCTTTCAGTTCGTCGAAGTTTGTTCAGAGTATAGTTAAAATGTTTCTTTATATGGGCGGCGCGCTTTGCATCAATGCAAGTCAGGTACTTATTGCGCGTGTTCTAGGCACGTCTGCAGATGAAAGCCGTGAGCTCGCACAGTCTGCACGTACTATCATTGGTGGAGTAACACTTGGCGTCGGTGGAATGGTCGGTGCGAAAAATATGATATTCGGCGGTTATAACAAGTACGGCAGATACCGCAGGGGACTTCGAGGACTGTTTAGCGGTCGTAACAATGGTGATAGCTCTGGGACTGCCGGCGGCGGTCCCGGCATTGGCTCTCCAACGTCGCTGTCGAAACCTGGTGCATTAGGTGGAGGTTTCGGAACGGCGGGCGGCGGAACATCAGCGCCCTTTACTCCAAGCGGCAGAACGAGCGGAGGCCTACCGAGCTTGCAAACAGTAAATAAAATTATGGGCTCGTCAATGGCGCATGTGAGGAAACCGGAAGAAGGTAGAGCAAACAGTCTGTTAACGAAAGGCACGGTCCCTGGCATCAGCAAGCCTGGCGCGTTTAAAAATAATACAAAGAAAAAGTGAGGGTGAACGATGCAGAGAATTATACCTAAAAACAGCAAAGTTAAAATGGCGTTATTCAAAGGTCTTTCGCTTTCGGATATGATTTTAATTTGCGTTGCTATGATATTTGCGATTCTTATCCTTATGTCGAACTTTGCTTCGAAGATAATTCTGCTTGTGGTTTTTGTAGTATTTGTGGCAGGACTTTTAATCGGCTCTGATGAAGATAAGATGTACAAACAGTTATATTATTTTTGCCATTACGCAGTATCTCGCAAGCACTATGAGAAAGGCGCTAAGCACGGCAATGCCTCGGACCTTATACCATTTAAAGAAATCCGCGCAGATGGAGTAATCGTTTATGACGGTTATTTCGGCGCGGTGGTGGAAGTTGGAAGCGTATCTTTCGGACTTTTGGACGAGCAGGAGCAGGACCGGCGCATTTCGGAGTTTGCATTGGTCTTAAATAGCCTCAGCCAGTCCTCAGTTATACAATTAGTCAAAATTGATAGGCCTATAAATTATGACGACGTTGCTAGACGACTTTTTGAAAAGCTCGAGCGCGTGCTGGAAGGCAACCGTGATCCTGTTCAGGAGGCTGTACTCCGAGCGCGGCTCGAGCAGGTCGACAAAATGAACAACATTTTGCCGCAGTATCGCCCGTATTATTACATAGTTATATATGATGAAACCGAAACGGCGCTTTTAAATCAAGTCGACGTGTGTCGCAACGGTTTGGATAATGCCGGACTTGATTCCGAAATGCTTGAAGGCGAAGACGTTGCGGTATTTTTCAAATACTGCTATACGCGAAATTTTGACGAACGCAAAGTAGACGAAGCGGAAGATTACGCGGATTACGTCAAGCCGGAAAAAGTAAAGTTTTCTTTGGGTTCTTATACGTGTGACAACGTCTATGCGTTCACTCTGGCGGTGCGTGATTATCCGCTATATGTAAGTAATTCCTGGGGAGCGGAATTATTCAATATTGATAACACGAAAGTTGTTTTAACTATAAAGCCTGTAGACAAGCATAAAGCTATTAAGCGCATTGACGGCGCGGTGGTGGAAGTAAGCGCTCAGCGCAGGGTAAAGCTTTCTGAGGCTCAGGCGCAAGAAACGCACGTGCAAACTATGGCGCTTTTACAGCAGTCCATCCAGAACGAGAACGAAATGCTATTCGATTGTACGTTAACCGTAACGGCGTTCAACAATACCGAAAAGCCAGACGCAACGTTTCGAAAGGATATCCGCAGAAAACTAATGACGAGTGGTTTCCGCATCAGTTATATGATAGGCCGACAGTTTGACGGGTTTGCCGCGGCCACGGTAGCGCGGCGGAAACGTCTTCGAGCTTACGAGCGCGGTATTAATTCGGAATCCTTGGCGGCAGTGTTTCCTTTCGTGTTCTCGTCTGTAATTGAGCCTGACGGGTTCACGCTTGGGTTTGAATACTATCCGGTTATTCTTGATATCTGGAAACGTAGCGCAGATTACATTAATAGTAATCTCGTCATTTTCGGAAAATCCGGCTCCGGTAAATCATTTTTTACTAAGCTTCTTTTACTTAACGTCTATTCCGAAAATTCACGAATATTTATTCTGGACCCTGAAGATGAGTATAAGACTCTCGCTCAGAACGTTAAAGGCGCGTTCATCGACGTCGGCAGCGCTACGCAGGGAAGGCTTAACCCGTTGCATATATATCCCGTGCTTACCGACGAAGGCGAAATTGCGGCACCTGACATTACGTTCTCCGCACATCTGCAATTCTTGGATTCATTCTTCCGGATAACGCTTACCGGAATTACTGCCGACTCGTTGGAAGAGCTGAACAACCAGGTAATTGCGATGTATGAGAATTTCGGGATAACACGGGAAACAGATTGCTCGGAATATACACCTGATAAATTTCCAACTTTCGATAATTTGCTTGCAACGGTTGAAAAAGCTTTAAACGACGGCGAGGAAATGACTATGCAACGCAGGCAGAACTTGGAGCGCATAAAAACGTACATAATGAAATTTGCGACAGGCGGTATGTTTTCTACGCTGTGGTGCGGACCGTCTACGCTCGAGACAAGTGAAAAGCTAACGGTGTTCAATTTTCAGTCATTATTTGGTACAAGTAACAAGGTCGTGGCGAACGCGCAGATACTCGTTGTTATGCGCTATCTGGATCAGCAGATAATTAATATCCGCGAACACAATCGGTCTACAGGAGATATAATTCATCCGTTTATTGTTGTGGACGAAGGTTACAATTTTATCGACCCTAAATACCCGATAGCGTTGGACTTCATTTACCTTTGGTTTAAGCGCATAAGAAAATATGAAGGCAGTATCGCGTTTATTACGCAAAATTTAATAGACGTGCTCGGCAACCAGGAAGTTGTGGCCAAAACTACGGCTATTATAAACAATTCACAGTATTCGTTTATATTCTCGCTTGCGGCAAAAGATATAGAGATTCTTACGGACCTCTATAAGAACGCCGGCGGGATTAATGATACCGAGCGCATGCAGATTGCGAATGCCGGGAACGGCGACTGCTTCGCAATTTGTTCCAGTCGGCAGCGTACTGCATTTCATGTCTTTGCGCACGATACCGTTCGTGCATTGTTTGATAATCCGGATGCGCTCGAAGAGCTCGGGCCTGCGATTTCCGTCTGATAATATGTACTGACATTTTGTCATCACATTTTGTACTGACAAAAAAGTAAGCGTCTTTGCATTATGCAGGGGCGCTTACTTGACTTTTTGGAAAATTATGGTAAAATATTTATTAATTAAAATAAATCATTGAGGAAGGATATGAAGAATTTTAAACGTATTTTTACTGTAATTTTTTCTTGTGTTCTCATAGTTTGCACGTTGGCGCTGGTTGCAGCGTGCAAAGCGGAAGAGAAAGAGGAAGGATATTACGTCGCCGATAGGTTTGTAGGTAAAAATAATAAAGTTATTGGTAACTGGTGGTGCAGGGTTCCCGATAGAATAAACTCTGGTGTGCTCGATACGACGCAAAAGCCCGAAGGGTACAAAGCTCTTTACATGGATGAATTCTATATTACAGTTTATTATACTGCACCAGACGCTAGTGGAGCGCACGCCGCAGGATATTCGATGGCTATAAATCATTACTGGTGGAATTTAGAATCTAAAAAGCAAGTGGTAGCTGATGAGATTACCACGTTGCTAGAAGTTAAGCCTAAAAACCTTAAGCTGGCAGATAATCAATATTATTATGGTGGAAGGTTCTACACTTTTTACGAGGGTGACGGCTATATTTTCACCTTAGATGGTTATAAAATGAGCGCAGTAAGCGTCGTCGACGATAGCAAAGTCTTAAACTTTGATTTTGCTTCGGCGGCAACAATGAGCTTGGAATATTGCAAGGAACGGCATCTTCAACGCGGACTGCATGATAGCATTATAAACTCATAATTTAATCATTAATGAACAATAGAAAGACATTTGGAAAAAAAGTAAAAGATGTTTAACGATTTAATTGGAAGAAAAGAGATAATTGATAAAATTGAATACTTGATTGAAGAACTCCCAGAGCAAGACAATTTTTGTCTTGCTCTTAATGGAGAATGGGGTAGTGGTAAGTCATCAGTTTTTAAAATGTTGTATGAAAATTTGGAAAAGCATGAAGAGTACATAACTGTTTTATATGATGCATGGAAAAATAACTTCTATCCTGACCCGCTTATCGCAATTCTGTATTGCATTATTGATACTTTAAAAAATTATTTATATCTGCTAACCAATACTGGTTCAGAAATAAAACGTGGTGCATTACAAATAGCAAAAGAATTCTCTAAAGGTCTTTTAAGTGAATGTAAAAAAAAGGATGGTAAAATTGGATTTATTGCCAGCGTAATATCCACTATAAAAGATGTTGTTTTATCCGCTAAAGATACACTAATAAATAATCAAAAACTAAAGGATTTTAAATCATATCAAGATTTATTAAT
>CAMWNA010000004.1 GCA_947175515.1 uncultured Clostridia bacterium
AGCGGCGGCAGCGTCAGATGTTTATACTACACATAAAATAATCTGCGCGGCGGACAATTTTGTCCGCCGCGCAGATTATTTTATCAGTAATTTATTTTGCAAAAAACGCAACTGCTATCGCACCCGGACCTACGTGCGTTCCTATAGTGCTGCCTATCATATGCGAAGGCACGCAGTCGGTTTTGTCCTTCCACAGACTTTCGCTGTCCTTTAAATATTTTTTCAGATACTCGTCGGAAAGTCCCGAATATCCCAAAGCGTAAGGCATATCAAAATCAATTCCGCCGCATTTGTCTACAAGCCGCGTTAAAAGATTGTTTCCGTTCTTCGAGCCTAACGCCTTGCCCACAAGCTTAACCTCGCCGTCGGTAACGGAAACCACGGGTTTAATTGAAAGCATTTTGCCTGCAAGCGCCGCCACGGACGAAATGCGTCCGCCTTTTTTTAAATAGTGCAGGGTATCCAGCACGGCTAAAAGCTGAATTTTGCCCTTGCTTTTTTCAAGCTTTTCCGCCGCTTCGTTTAAGCCCAGTCCGCTTTTAACAAGCCTGACTGCGTACTGTAAAAGTATGCGCTCGCCTATCGTTGCGTTCATGCTGTCCACAACGCGCACCTTACCGCCGAACTTTGCAGCAGCTTTAACTGCGCTGGAATACGTTCCCGAAAGCTTGGAGGATAGGGTGACGGCTAATACCTCGCTGCCGTCTTCGGTCAGTTTTTCAAAATGCTCGCAAAAAGTGAATTCGTTAATCTGACTGGTTTTCGGCAGCTCGTCGCTTTCTATAAGCTTTTCAAAAAACTGCCTGCGCGTAATTGTAACGCCGTCCAAAAATTCCTCCTCGCCGAATCTTACCTGTATGGGCGCAAGCGTTACGCCCAAATCCCGAGCCTCGTTAGCTTCTATATCCGAGGCGGAGTCAACCAATATTTTAATCATTTATTTCTCCTTTTGAAATTTCTTCGTAATACTTTTCAAGCTTAGCTTCTATCGAAGAAAGGCTGTTGTAAAATCCGTTCCGCTCTCCGTCGGAAAAATCGCAGCTTGCGGCGCGCACGGCTTTTTCCGCCTTTGCCGTAACCGCCGCGGCAAGCCGTTTTCCCTCTTCGGTTAACGTTACCGGTGAGTTGTACCCGTCCGCGTCGTAGCTTACTACGTTCTTTTCCTTTAAAAGCTTAACCGCGCGCGAAACCGCCGCTTTATCCTCGAATGTGAGTTTTATAAGCTCGCCCAAGGTCAGGCTTTGATTTTGCGAAAGGTAGTAAAGGCAGGTCGCGTGAACCGTCTTTAAACCGTAGCCGCTCATTTCGCACGTCTTAATCTTCTGTATAAGCCTGTTAATTTTCAATATGCTGGCAGTAAAAGTTCCGAATACGTTTTCCATAACATAGTTAGTATACCCAAAATTTGTTGATTTGTCAACAACTTTTACAAAAAAGCCGTTCCGCATTTAAGTTGACTTATGCTTAAAATTATTTTACAATAAATATGTTATGATAATTTTGGGAATTGACCCCGGTCTTGCAACAATGGGCTACGGTGTGGTTGAAAAACTTAAAAACGACGATACCGTCGCCGTGGACTACGGCGTGGTTTTAACTCCCAAGGATGAAAGCTTACCCGTCCGCCTCGCTATGCTTGAGGAGGGAATAAACAAAATTCTGACCAAATTCAAGCCCAACGAAATAGCGGTGGAGGAGCTGTTCTTTTCCAAAAACATTACGACGGGTATTCCCGTCGCGCACGCAAGGGGCGTAACGCTTTTAACCTGCATAAAGTACTGCGGAAGGCTATTCGAATATACCCCTAACCAGATAAAACAGTCCTTAACGGGCTACGGCAAAGCCGACAAAGTGCAGATGATGCACGTGGTAACTTCGCTTTTGCACTTGCAGAAAATTCCGCGTCCCGACGACGCTGCGGACGCGCTCGCCGTTGCGCTTTGTCACGCGCATACTTCGCGCTTCGGCAAAATGTTCGGTATACGATAACCGCGGAAAATCACCGCAACGGCTTGCGTGTTAACGCTTTTCAAGGCGTAAAAACATTGGCAGGTTTATAATAATAACGCCGTAAAGCGGCAATACGGAATATTCGCTATTCGACAAAAATAATCTCACGGCAAATATATTGTGTGAACAGGTCACTATGATTGGATATTTAAAAGGAAAAATTTTATCGCTCACTCCCGAGTGTGCACTCATTGAAACGTCGGGCGGCATCGGCTTTGAGGTCGTATGCTCAGGCTCGGCTTTTTCCGCGCTTGCAGGGAAAAAGGAAGGCGAAGTATACACCTATTTGCAGACGAGCGAAAACGGCACCGCGCTCTACGGCTTCGTATCCCCTGATGAAAAATCAATGTTCTTAAAACTCATATCCGTTTCGGGCGTGGGTCCGAAAATGGGCATAACGGTGCTGTCGGGTATGAACACGGGCGAGCTTGCCGCGGCAATCGCAACGCAGGACGTAAAAAGGCTTTCTTCCGTCAAAGGCTTGGGCAAAAAGACTGCCGAGCGCATAATTTTAGAGCTGAGGGAAAAGGTTGCTTCGGCTCAGGTTACGCAAAGTGCGGAAAGCGGAGTACCGCTGCCTCCCGTAACAAGCGGCGACGAGGACGCCGTAGTCGCGTTGATGACGCTCGGCTTTACCCGTGCGGAGAGCGAAAAGGCTATATCGCGCGCACGCGCAAGCGGAGCGGCATCGGTTGAGGATATAATAATGCTCGCCCTCAAAGGAATGTAAGAATTTCGTCTGTCAACGTCACTTTGACTGTTAACGTCATTCTGAGCCTTGGCGAAGAATCTTACTCCTTAGATTAAAGCTGTTTAACTTAAAAAACAAAAATTCACAGGAATAAATTATGTTTTTCGATGACGAAGAAGAATTTGAAAACGACGGCTCGGACAGGCTTATAAAAAGCACCAAGGGCGAATACGACTACGAAGAAAACGTGCTCCGTCCCAAAACGCTTGAAGCCTACGTCGGTCAAAGCAAGGTCAAGGAAAATTTAAAAGTGTATATGACCGCCGCAAAGGCTAGGGGCGAGGTGTTGGAACACGTCCTTTTATACGGCGCACCCGGTTTAGGTAAAACCACGCTTGCGCATATTATTTCAACCGAAATGGGCGGCAACTTAAAGCTGACTTCCGCCCCCGCGATAGAACGTAGCGGCGACTTGGCGGCGATACTCACAAATCTCAACGAAGGCGACGTTTTATTCATCGACGAAATTCACCGTTTGAACCACAGCGTAGAGGAAATTTTATATTCCGCAATGGAAGACTATGCCCTCGATATTATCGTCGGTAAAGGTCCCAGCGCGCGCAATATCCGTTTTTCTTTAAAGAAGTTTACGCTGATAGGCGCAACCACGCGCGCGGGTATGATTGCAAATCCCTTGCGCGACAGGTTCGGTATACTTTGCCGACTTGAAATGTACACGCCGGACGAATTGAAGGAAATAGTTATGCGAAGCGCAAAAACCTTGGGTATAGCTATAGACGAAGCTGCGGCTGCGGAGGTGGCGCGCCGTTCGCGCGGAACGCCGCGTATAGCAAACAGGCTGTTAAAACGCGTCCGCGACTTCTCTACGATTAACGGCAATTCCACCGTAACGGTAGGCGACGCGAAGTTTGCCCTCGGCAAAATGGAAATTGACGACTTGGGCCTTGACGAGGTAGATAGAAGCTTACTCCGCGCCATGATAGAAAAATTCGACGGTAAGCCCGTCGGCTTGGAAACGCTCGCCGCAACCATTAACGAGGACGCCGGCACTATAGAGGACGTGTACGAGCCTTATCTTTTACAGCTCGGCTTTATCGCACGCACTCCGCGCGGCAGAGTTATTCTCCGCGGCGGTTACGAGCATCTGGGCTTTGCAATGAATGAAAAACAGCGCGAACAGGTTTCCATGTTCGATAAAGACTGATTTTATGTTTACTAAAAAAGATTTCTATTATGATTTGCCCGAAGAATTAATCGCGCAGACCCCTGCAACTCCGCGCGACAGCTCGCGCCTTTTGGTCTACGACAGGACGACGGACAAAACCGAGCACAAAATTTTCAGCGACGTTTATGACTATCTGAAGTCGGGCGACGTTCTTGTAGTCAACAACACTAAAGTTCTGCCTGCGCGTTTGTACGCGCAAACCGAACACGGCGGAGCCGTTGAAATTCTCCTTTTAAAGCGCCTTGAAAAGGACAGGTGGGAGGTTTTGGTAAAGCCCGGTAAAAAATGTACGGTCGGCAAAAGGCTTAAAATTTCGGACGGGCTTTCTCTGACCGTGGAAGGAATAACCGACAGCGGCGAAAGAATAGTTTCGTTTGACTATGACGGCGTATTCGAAGAAATTTTAGACCGCGTCGGCTCTATGCCGCTTCCGCCCTATATAAAGGCGAAATTAGAGGATAAAAACCGTTACCAGACGGTTTATGCAAAATGCGACGGCTCCGCCGCCGCGCCCACGGCAGGGCTGCATTTCACTCCCGAACTCTTACAGAAAATCAAGGATAAGGGCGTGGAGGTTGCGTCTGTTTTGCTGCACGTGGGGCTTGGAACCTTCCGTCCCGTCAAAGAAGATATCATAACCGACCATAAAATGCATTCGGAGTATTTCGAGGTAAGCGCGGGCGCGGCTGAAACTATTAACCGCGCCAAACGCGAAAGAAGAAGGGTAATAGCCGTCGGCACTACTTCTGTAAGAACGCTTGAAAGCGCGGCGGACGAAAACGGTTTTTTAAAGCCCTGCAGCGGAAACACGCAGATATTTATCTATCCCCCCTACAAATTCAAGTGCGTTGACGCGCTTATAACTAATTTTCATCTCCCCGAAAGCACTTTGATTATGCTCGTCGCGGCGCTGACGGGCAGGGAGAAAATTTTATCGTTATATGAAGAAGCCGTACGCGAGCGTTACCGTTTCTTTTCCTTCGGCGACGCTATGTTTATAAAATAAAAATCAAAGTAAATATTATGAGTAAATATTTTTCTTACGAATTACAGCATATCGATAAACACACTGGCGCAAGGGCGGGTGTTTTTCATACTCCCCACGGCGACGTTTTAACTCCCGTGTATATGCCCGTCGGCACGCAGGCTACGGTAAAGGGCGTTTTGCCGCGCGACTTGAAGGAAGCCGGCGCAAGCATAATACTTTCCAATACCTATCATTTATTCGTCCGCCCAGGTGACGAAACGGTAAAAAAAGCCGGCGGACTGCATAAATTTATGAATTGGGACGGACCCATTTTAACCGACAGCGGCGGCTTTCAGGTGTTTTCCCTTACCAAGCTGAATAAAATCAAGGACGAAGGGGTATACTTCAATTCGCATGTGGACGGCGCAAAGCACCTATTCACACCCGAAAAGGTTATGTCCATTCAGGAAAATCTGGGCGCGGATATAATTATGCAGTTCGACCAGTGCAGCGCGTACGGCTTCACGCACGCACAGGCGGCAGACGCAATGGAGCGCACGGATAAGTGGCTTCACAGGTGTCTGGACGCGAAAACGCGCGACGACCAAGCGTTGTTTCCTATAATTCAGGGAAATATGTTTGACGATTTGCGTATGGAAAGCCTGCGCCGCGCAAAGCCTTACGCAAAAGATGGAATAGCAATAGGCGGACTTTCAGTCGGTGAACCGAAGGGCCGTATGTACGAAATTCTCGATCTGATGCGCCCCGAATTGCCGGAAGATGTGCCGCGTTATTTAATGGGCGTCGGCAGTCCCGACTGTCTTATAGAAGGCGTAAAGCGCGGCGTGGATATGTTCGACTGCGTTTTGGCAACGCGCATTGCGCGCAACGGTACGGCGTTCACTTCCAAAGGTAAATGCGTGGTGCGCAACGGCGCTTACCGCGAGGATTTTTCGCCGTTGGACGAAAAATGCAGCTGCTATTGCTGTAAAAACTATACTAAAGCGTATTTAAGGCATTTGATAAACGTCAACGAAATGCTTGCGGCAATGCTTTTAAGCTTGCACAACATAACGTTTTTACAAAATTTGATGCGCGGCATGCGCGAAGCTATTTTTGCCGACAGCCTTACGGAGTTTGCGGAGGAGTTTTATAAAAACTATTCCGCCGAGGACTTAAAATATTAAATTTGGGTGAAAGTTTGGTGCAATCGGCAAAAGACGGTTAAAAACGCTTGCAAAATAACTGCAAAAATATTATAGTTAACGGGTAAATAAAAAACGGAGATATAAAATGTTAACCTCACTTTTAATAGAATCAGGTCAGATTTTCACTTACGTTATCCTCGGCGTGCTTTTGGTAGGCGTCGTGGGTATGCTTTGGTATTCTTCCAAAAAGCGAAAAAAGCAGGAAAAGGAATCTAAAGATTTAATAGACGCCGTCCGCCCCGGCAACAAGGTTAAAACCATAGGCGGCATCTGCGGTATCGTCGTAGAGGTCGATGAGGAGGAAAATACTTTCGTTCTCGAAACCGGTACGGAAGCTTCCGGCAAATGCTTTATAAAGTTCGATAAGCTTGCAATTTACCAGACCGACGCGGTAATTGAAAAGCCCGAAGACAAGAAAGGCGAAAAGGTTGAAGAAGAAAAGGCTGAAGAAGCCCCTGCCGAGCCCTTCGGCGAAACGGTAGAAGCAAATGCGCAAACTCCCGCCGAAAGCACGGAAAAAGACGAAACCGAAGCAAAATAATAATAATTGAAAATTCCTCCGCATATGTTAAAGCGGAGGTTTTTTTATGCGCAAAAATATATTTCAGATAGTCAAGGCGGCAGCGGCGGCAATAATATTTTCGCTGGTGTTCGTGCTTATTTTCACGCTTATAGTCCAGCTTTGTTCATTGCCGTCGGGTGCGGTCAAGCCGACTACTCAGGTTTTTAAGGTAATAGCCGTCGCGGCAGGCGGACTTATCTTTATCCGCGGCGATAAAGGGCTTTTAAAAGGCTTAATTTACGGACTTATTGCGGTTATAATAAACTATTTTCTTTTCGCGCTTATCGCGCATTCTATTTCCATCAGCTGGAAATTTGCTTTGGAGCTCGTGCTCGGTGCGGCTGCCGGCGCAATATCCGGAGTTATAGCCGTTAACGTGAAAAAAAGCGCGTAATCGCTTGATTTTTTCCCGAACGTATTTTATAATAATAAAGTAAATACGCATAAGGAGATAATTTTTATGATAAAAACCATAGCAACCCCTGCAGAAAAGAAAGTTACAGGCTGCGGCGAATGCAGAAGTACCTGCCAGTCGGCTTGCAAAACCAGCTGCACGGTCGGCAACCAGAGCTGCGAAAGAATAACGAGAGAACAGAACCCCGAAAAGAAGTAATAAACCGTTAAGGAGCAGACGAGTTTCTGCTCCTTAAATTTAATAAAGAATATGATACACGTATTTAACTATAAGCATACGCATTACGTATACGACGTCGGCAGCGGCAGTCTGCACGAATGCGACAAGGATACCGCCGCATATTTGAAAGCTAAGTACGAGGGCGGAACTGCGCCCGTGCTTTCAAATGAAAAAATCGAGGAAATTCAGCGCGATATAGACGAGCTTGAAAAGAAAGGACTGCTCTTTAAGGAGGAAGTCAAGGTTTACCCCGTAAAATCTAACGAGGTAAAGGCGCTGTGTTTACATATCTGCCACGACTGCAACCTTCGCTGCCGCTATTGCTTTGCGGACGAGGGCGCTTATCATTCCGAGCGCGAATTTATGAGCGAGCAGACGGCGAAAAAAGCCATAGACTTTCTTATTGAAAACAGCGGCAACAGAAAAGTGCTGGAGGTTGACTTTTTCGGCGGCGAGCCGTTAATGTGCCTGCAAACCATAAAAAACGTTGTCGCGTACGCGCGCGAAAGGGCGGACGAGGCAGGAAAGAAATTTCTTTTCACCACAACTACGAACGCGCTTTTGCTTGACGACGACGCGATAGACTTTTTCAACCGCGAAATGGAAAACGTGGTTTTAAGCTTGGACGGAAGAAAAGAAGTCCACGACGCTATCCGTAAAACCAAGAACGGCAAGGGCAGCTTCGACCTCGTAATAAACAACATAAAAAAATTCGTCCGTTCGCGCGGTGACAAAAACTACTACGTCCGCGGTACGTTCACTTCTAAAAATCTCGACTTTTCAAAGGACGTTATTTTTCTTGCCGAAAACGGCTTCGACAGTATCTCAATGGAGCCCGTCGTCACCGAAATAGAGGATTTGCAGATAAGGGAAGAACACCTTCCCGAAATTTCCGACGAGTACGAGAAGCTTTGCGATAGGTATCTTGAAAAGCACGAAAAGGGCGAAGGCTTCAACTTTTTTCACTTCAATATCGATCTGGAAGGCGGCGTGTGCCTGCAAAAACGCGTATCGGCTTGCGGCGCGGGTAACGAATATTTCTCAGTCGTTCCCAACGGCGATATTTATCCCTGCCACCAGTTCGCAGGCGATAAAGACTTTTTAATGGGCAGCGTTTACGAGGGTAAGCTTAATAAACCCGTGCGCGAAAAATTCGCGCAATCCTGCCTTTTCACGCGCGAGGGCTGTAAGGACTGCTTCGCCAAATTTATATGCAGCGGCGGCTGCAGCGCCAACAACTATCACTTTACGGGCGATATGAATAAGCCCTATCAGGTGACCTGCGCAATGATGAAAAAGCGCATAGAATGCGGTATGCACTCCTTGGCGCGCAAAAAAGCGCAAAAACTTCAACAAGATAAGCATAATTAATTGACTGACAAAAAAATTTTTTATATAATAGAGAAGTTAAATAATCGACTTTTTCAGTCAGGAGTAACAGATGGGCAAAATAAAATCGGCGATTTTAACGGCGCTTATCGTCGCGGCGGTTGCGGTTCTCGCGTTCTTCGCCGTGGTTTCGTTCCCCGTAGCGGGCAGCGGCGGCGTTAAAAAATATAATTCGTTTATCAGCAGTATTCATCTGGGCAGCGGCTTTACGGGCGAAGCCCGTACAGTGCTGTACCCCGAAGGCGTTCGCTCGGAAGCGGACTACCTTTCGGATATGCCTGAAATTCCCCAAGGCGAAGCTGCCGAGGGCTTAACTCAGGAAGAATTGGATGAATACGCAAAAAAACAGAACGACTACGTGGCAAAATACGAAAAGCGCGGCAGTCTTTATATCGAAAAGGACAGGCTCGGCGACAACGAGGCGGAGCTTATAGAAAGCGTTAAAAAGGACGCCGAGGTTTTAAACGACCGCTTTAACCAGAAGGGGTATTCGAGCTATTCGGTTTCCGTGCAGGACAAGTTCACCGTCCGCATATCCGTTCCTACCAATTTCTCGTATTCGGCGTATAAGGATGCAGACGACGCGAACAGAACCGCCCGTTCGGAGGAAACGTCTAAAATCAGCCGTACCGTTCAGTATCTCACCGCCAGCGGCGAGCTTACTTTGCGTAACGCGGATATCGGCAAGGGAAATGATAACCTTTTAACGTCGGACACTGCGGATATAACTACGTATTTCAAAAGCTTCAAAAAATATTCTTCGGCTAAACGATACGCCGTAAAGGTAAACCTGACCAAAGAGGGAAGGGAGCTTTTCAGCGACAAAACCGAACAGATAGTTAACAACGCTTCAAGCGATAAAGCCGTAAACTTCTACGTGGGCGATACCCAGTTGATTTCTCTCACCGTGGAAGAAGCGATTAATGAAAAAAGCTTCTACATCACCGTTAACGACGGCGACTATGCCGAGGACTACTCTATCATATTAAATTCCGTAGCAAACGGCAAAACGCTTTCGCTCGATTACGGCGAAGCCGGAGATATCGAAATCGTCTATACGTCCGCTTCGCTTGGTAATTACGCGGCAATCTATTTCGGCGTAATTCTGCTTCTTATTATCGTCGGCGCAATTGTGTTCTCGGTAGTAAGGTATAAAAAGCTCGGACTTGTCAACGCGCTCTCGGTTATAATCTTTGCGCTTGCAATGATAGTTGCTCTTCTGATAATAGGTATACAGCTTACTGCGGCAGGCGCGTTTGCGGCAGTATTGGGACTTGCGCTTCTGTGCGGCTCGAATATCGCCGCGTTTGAAGTTATCCGCAAGGAATCCAAGAAAGGCAAAACCATGCAGTCGGCAGTAAAATCCGGCTATAAATCCGTGCTTACCGCCATTCTCGATTTGCATATAATTTTAATTATAGTATCGCTTTTACTTACGCTAATCTGCGTCGGCGAAATTCAGGCTTGCGGTTTCATATTCTTCATTGCGTCAATAGCTTCGTATATCCTCTATTGGTTCACAAGGTTTATGTGGTTCGTAACCTCGTCGCCCGTACGCGACAAGTTTAAATTCTGCGGATTTAAGAGGGAGGTACCTCTCGATGACTAATCTTAAAATCAGCGCTAAAATGCATATTATTATAATCGTTTCGTCGGTGCTAATTGCTTTAGGCGTGGCGGTGGGACTCATCTGCGAGTTTGTAGCCGACGGCTATTTCAACTACGGCGAAGACTACAAAAGCTATAAAAGCGTGGAGGTCACCTACGCGCTTGTAGACTTCCCCGACGAGGACGCTGTTGAAGAAATCTGCGAAACCGCTTTTAAGGACGCGAAAATCAAATACTACGGCTGCACCTTCGGCGACGGCAAAGTAGAATACAGATTTTCAAAGAGCGTAAAGACCGAAAAAATACAGGCGGCCGCGGAAGCTGTCAATGCAAAATTAAAGCTTGACGGCAAAGATTTGTCCAGCGCTTCCGCACACGAAATCAGCGATTTACTCGGCGGCGGCAAGGCGTTGACCTTGGGCGCAATCGCGCTTGCCTCCGGCGTAGCTTTCCAGTTTATTTACTTTGTTATCCGCTATAAGCTTGCTATGGCGCTTTCGGCGTTGCTTGCGAACGTCCACAACCTCGGCGTATTCTTAGCGTTGCTGTCAATTGCGCGCGTACCGGTCGGCTCCAATATATTTGCGTTTGCCGCGCTCACCGTGGTTGCAACAATGATAGGCTGTTGCTTCTTCTTCGACAGAGTAAGAAAAAATATAAAGAACGAGGTAACTGCAAAGCTCGGCGCTTACGGCGTTTGCGATTTGTCAATGGCGGAAAGCTTTACAAGCGTCTGCGTTCCTGCCGTTTGCTTTGCGTTCGCGGCGGTCCTGATGTTCGTGTTCCTGTCAATCAGCGCCCTGTCTGTTATGGGCGTGCTGTCCGCGGTGCTGTGCGCTGTATTCAGCGCCGTTGCGTGCGTATACGGAACGTCGTTCTTCACGCCTGCAACGTATTCTCGGTTTATGAAGCTCGGCGACGACTTCAAAGCCAAACACCATTTTAAAAAGCCCGTTAAAAAGGCGTAAAAAATTTCAAGGCGGGTTTTTGCCCGCCTTTTGTTTATTTATATGAAAAGAATAGTACCCGAATACGAATTTTCGGCAGAACAACTTAATACCGTGAAATGCCTTGCGGCGGAGTGCGGACTTTTGGAGGACACTGTAAAAATTCTTTACGGCAGGGGTCTTGACGATAAGGAAAAAATCTTAAGCTTTATTCACCCCTCGCGCGAACATTTCATTTCGCCCTTTAAAATGAGCGGTATGCAGGAGGCGGTTTCCTTAATCACACGCGCCCGCGACGAGGAATGGGCTGTCGTGGTCTACGGCGATTACGACGCGGACGGCGTCTGCGCGGCAACCATTATGGCGAACGCTTTAAAGGACTTCGGCATAATTCCTTCCGTCTATATTCCGGAACGCCGCGAAGGCTACGGGCTCAGCCGCGCCGCGATAGACTGCATTTTCGAGGAAGATTTTCCTCAGCTTTTCATTACCGTTGACTGCGGAATTTCCTGCGCCGACGAAGTCGAGTATATAAAGGAGCAGGGCGCGGAAGTAATAGTTACAGACCACCACGAGCTTCCAGATAAAATTCCAGACTGCATCTGTATAAACCCTAAATTCAACGACGGTTATATTTACGATAATCTTTGCGGTGCAGGCGTTGCACTGAAGGTTGCGTGCGCGCTGAACGGCGAAGAAGCGTATAAATACTTGGATTTTGCGGCAATCGCAACCGTTGCGGACAGCGTGCCCCTAACGGGCGAAAACCGCGATATAGTTTTTGAGGGGTTAAAGCTTATTAACGGGAAACCCCGTCCGTGCTATTCGCATTTTCTTTCTAAAAACGACGCGGCGGTAAATTCGCAGACGATTGCCTTTTCAATTGCCCCCAAAATAAATGCGGCGGGCAGAATGGGCGACGCAAGAGCCGCGTTAACTCTTTTCGGAGAAACCGACGAAAATAAAATTTTCAACTTGGCGGCAAAGCTGACAGCGTATAATACCGAACGCCAGAAATACTGTGACGAGCTGTATTTAAGCGCAAAAAACAAAATAAAGGAACGCGGCGCATACGGCAGAGTAATTATGCTGTGGGACGAGGGCTGGAACGCAGGCTTCGTCGGCATAGTTGCGGCGCGCCTTGCGGACGAGTTTTCGCGCCCCGTTCTCCTGTTCGTCAAAAACGGTGAATTTTTAAAGGGCTCGGCACGCTCGATTGACAGCGTAAACATATTCGAAGCCTTAAAAGCCTGCGATAGCTTTCTGACGGAATTTGGCGGTCATGCGCAGGCGGCAGGCGTAAACGTCGAGCTTAAGAATTTTGAAAATCTCGAAGCCGCTTTAAACGACTATCTGACGGAAAACTACTCCGCTGAGGATTTCCTTTCCAAGCTTTACATAAACGGCGTACTTACTTCTCAGTATTCAGTGCGTTTTGCAAAGGAGCTGGAAATGCTTGAACCCTTCGGCGTAGGCAACCGCAGACCGATGTTTGAAATCGACGGCGCCGCTTTGGACGTGCGCCCCGTCAAACCTCTTTCTCCGCACGTTTCGGTAAAGAGCGGCAATATTGAATTGATGTACTTCGGCGGCGCTAAATTTACGTACCTTATGGAAAGCCGCGCGCCCAAGAAATTTATTTTCGAATACAACGTATCCACGTTCCGCGGCAGGGAGTACGTTAAGGGCTTTATCCGCGACGTAGTTCTGGAAAACGACGCAGGCAAAGCCGCCGCGCAGGAAATCGCCGTGAACAACATAGTCGCGCTTTCCTCACCCGAAACGCAATGTGAAAAAGTCTATAAAACGCAGAAAGAAATAAAAGAGGAAGTTTCACTCCAAGGCTACGGCACGCTGTTTATCGCACACGGTTATTCCACGCTTGAAAACTTTCCCGAGCTTTCCAATCTGCCTGTGGAGCTGTTTTCGCTTTCGTCTGCAAACCTTGCTGACTGCGTGCTTTTATCTCCCCGTGCCGACTGCGACCTGTCAGGTTACCGCCAAGTGGTTTTTTTGGACGAGCCGCCCGCAGGTGTAAGAATAGCTTCCTTAAACGGCAAACGCGTCATTATATGCAGTGATATCGAGGGCAATAACTTTTTAAAAGGACTGCCCTGCACGCGTGAAGATTTACTTAAAATCTTTGCAATGATAGTGGCAAACGCAGGGAATGCGGAGGGCGCGGACAGTGCGGAGGTTTGTGTTAAAACAGCTTTGGGCTTTGCTCCGCCGCACGTCGCGTTCGCGCTGGAAGTTTTCCGCCAGCTCAATCTTTTATCCTTCGAAGGCGGAAAGCTGACGTTATACCGCGGTGTAAAAACCGAGCTTGCAAATTCCGAACTCTACAATATCGCCACTAAATTTAACGGTTAAAATTATGAAAACTGTTCAGGACAAAATTTACGACTACAGCAACGAAAACGACAGGGAGCTTTTGCTTTCCGCATACTCGTATGCCGAGCTTATGCACGAGGGGCAGAAGCGCGCCTCGGGCGAAGCGTACTTCACGCACCCCTGCGCCGTTGCGGAAATACTGATGGACCTCGGTATGGACGTTCCGTCCGTCGCCGCGGCTTTTCTTCACGACGTCATTGAGGATACCCAAGCCACCGCGGACGATATCCGTTCGCGTTTCGGCGAGGAAATTTTGACCTTGGTCGACGGCGTTACCAAGCTCGATAAAATCCGTTTCCAGACCCACGAGGAAGAGGACGCGGAAAATTTCAGAAAAATTTTCGTGGCAATGGCAAACGACGTCCGCGTAATAATCATAAAGCTTGCGGACAGACTTCACAATATGCGTTCGTTAAACTTTTTATCCAACGAACGCCAGCAGCGCATTGCCAAGGAAACGCTGGATATTTTCACGCCGCTTGCAGGTAGATTGGGTATTTCGCAAATCAAGTGCGAGCTTGAAGATTTGTGCTTGAAATATATCGACCCCGAAGCTTACGAATACCTCGTCACCAACATTCACCAAAAGCTGACCGAGCGGAGAAGCTTCGTTGAATTCGTTGTAAACGAACTCAAGAAGATGCTGACGGACAGCGGCATTAAGGGCGAAGTATTCGGCAGACCCAAACACTTTTATTCGATATACAAAAAAATGAACCGTCAGGGCAAATCGCTCGACCAGATTTACGATTTATCCGCCGTCCGCGTAATAGTCGGCACGACGGAAGAATGTTATGAAGTCCTCGGTAAAATCCACAAGGAGTGGAAGCCCGTACCAGGGCGCATTAAGGACTACATCGCAACCCCCAAGCGCAATATGTACCAGTCGCTGCACACAACCGTCGTAACCAATTTCGGACAGTTTTTCGAAATTCAGATACGCACGCAGGAAATGCACAAAATGGCTGAATACGGTATCGCGGCGCATTGGAAGTACAAGGAACAGAAATCATCGGAAACCAACTTCGACCAGCGTCTTTCGTGGATACGCGACGTTATGGACTGGCAGGGCAGCTTAAACGATTCCAAGGAATTTGTCGACAGTCTTAAAAACGATTTATATTCCAACGAGCTTTTGGTGTTCACGCCTCAGGGCAAGGTTATATCGCTTCCGCTTGAGGCAACGCCGGTAGACTTCGCTTATTCCATACATTCCGAAGTCGGCAATAAATGCACGGGCGCAAAAGTCAATTCGCGCATCGTGCCTTTGAACTCCACCCTGCACACGGGCGACGTTTGCGAAATTTTAACTTCCCCTACGGCAAAAGGTCCTTCTTGGGACTGGCTCAAATTCGTAAAATCAGGCTCTGCACGCGCCAAAATAAGACAGTTCTTCAAAAAGGAAATGAAGGAGGAGAATATCAAAACCGGCAAAGCTATGTTGGAAGCTGAAGCCAAGCGCAAGGGCTACAGCCTTGCGGATATTCTCACGGAAGAATCCTTCAAAAAGCTTTCGAATAAGCTAGTGTTTTCGTCGGTAAACGAAATGATGGCATCGGTCGGCTACGGCGCGGTCAGCGTGAATCAGGTAATTTTCAAGCTTATCGACTATTACAAAAAGGAAATTCCCAAGCCCGTCGAGGTTCTGTCGTCTGATAAGCTCCGCCACACACCGGCAGGCAGCGTTACCGTAAAGGGAATGAGCGGACTTCTTGTCCGCTTCGCGCATTGCTGCAATCCCGTCCCCGGCGACGATATTATCGGCTTCGTTTCGCGCGGCAGGGGCTTTATCGTCCACCGCCGCGACTGTCCCAACCTTTCTGAAGTGGACGTCGCAAGGTTACAGCCTGCCGAATGGACCGGCGACGTGGATACCGACTTCATAGCGGGTATAAAGGTTCTCGCTACGGACGATAACGGACTGGTTGCGTTCGTCACTGCGGAAATTTCCGCAATGCGCCTTTCTATGACTCAGATAAACGGCAGACTTAATAAGGACCACCGCGCCGAATTCGAAATAAAAATCAAACTCAACAAACGCTCTGATATCGACCTGTTGATAAAGCGTCTTAAAAAAGATTCTCGCATAATCGACGTGTACAGGACTACGACGTGAAGATAATTAAAATAGACCCTATAAGCTTCGGCAGCAACTCATATATATTGACTGTCGACGGTAAATCCGCCGTGGTAATCGACCCGTCCTCGCCCGAAATTTGCACTGAGCTTGAAAAGCGCGCCCTCGTGTGTAAATACGTGCTGTTAACGCACGGACATTTCGACCACGTCGGCGGCTGTGCCGCCCTGCAAAGCAACGGCGCAGAAATTTGGTGCGGCGAGTGGGAAGCGTCGCTGATTTTCAGCAAAGAATATTTAAGTATATTCGGCGGCGTGCAGGTTCCGCCATTTAAGGTTACGCGCACGCTTAAACACGGCGAAAGCTTTGTACTTTGCGGCATACGATTTACCGCAATATTAACGGCCGGTCACACAAAAGGCAGTATGTGCTTCGTTACCGAGGATAATATTTTTACGGGCGACACGCTGTTATTCCGCAGCGTCGGCAGGTGCGATTTACCCACAGGCAGCTTTTCCGAGCTGAAATCAAGCTTAAAAAAACTTTCTTCGCTTGTCGGAGAATATAAAATTTACGGCGGTCACGGCGCAGATACTACGCTTTCCGCAGAAAAGAAGTACAACTCTTACCTTTCGGAAGATTAAAATGCTTTTAACCAACAGCGAATATCTCCGCCCCGAAATTATGGATATTCTCCGCGCGTTCAACTGCGATAACGCGGATATGACCCATTACTTTTCCTACGGCGGCGGAAAGTTCTACAACTGCATAGAATACCTCGGCAATTTTTACGACTTTGAAAACGAGTTCAAGGTCGAGGACGATTTAACCTTCAAGCGTTTTGCAAAACGCTTTGCAAAGCTTGCCGCATATAAAGTTCTTTCACAAAACACGGGCGTTCGGCTTCCTTGGGGCGCGCTTACGGGTATTCGCCCTACAAAGCTTGCCTACGCGGAGATTAAAGCCGAACGAAGCTTTGAAAGCCTTTTTGAATCCTTCGGGGTAAACAATCAGAACGTTTCACTCGTTTCCGAAGTTCTAAAAACCCAGCAAAAAATTTACAACGCGCAAAGGGGCGGAACCGACCTTTTTATAAGTCTGCCGTTCTGCCCGACCAAGTGCGAATATTGCTCGTTCATAACCGCGCCGATAACCTCAACGCACGGCTTCGTCGAAGAATATATTAATTGCCTCGTCCGCGAAATATCAGCTGTAAAGCCGTTAATTAAACGCCTGAACAGCGTGTACGTTGGCGGCGGCACGCCGTTCGTTCTGGAATCAAACGAGCTAGAAAGAATTTTAAAAGCGGTAAAGCTCGTTTTTCACGAAATACCCGAATACACCGTGGAAGCCGGCAGACCCGACGTTTTTTCGGATGAAAAGCTCGCCCTTTGCAAATCTTACGGCGTAACCCGTATGTGCGTAAATCCGCAGTCGTTCAACGACGAAACGCTTGTAAAAATAGGCAGAAAGCACACCGCGGAACAAACCTTAAAAGCCTTTGAAGCCGCAAAAAAATTCGGCTTTGATATAAATTTGGACTTAATAGCAGGTCTTGCGGACGAAAGTATCAAGGACTTTGAAAAATCCGTAGATACGGCAATAAATTTGAATCCCGAAAATATCACCGTTCACACACTGTCGTTGAAGTCTGGCGCAAAACTGAAAGAAAACACCAAACGGCTTAATATTACAGGCATTAACGAAATGGTCGCCTTGTCGCGGACAAAGCTTTCGTCGGCAGGCTTTAAGCCTTATTACCTGTACAGACAGAAGTATCAGGCAGGCGGCTGTGAAAACGTCGGCTGGTGCAGGGAGGGGAAGGAGTGCGCGTATAATATAAACGTTATGGAGGAAATTTCAGATAACGTTGCCGTCGGCGCGAACGCGATTTCCAAAAAACTGTTCGCCGAGGATGAGCGTATCGAACGCTACGCCACCCCCAAGGACATTCCCACCTATATAAATAAAATCGATAAAATCATCAAGGACAGGGAAAAGCTGTTTAAATAGAACCAATCGGCGCGCCTTACGGCGCGCCGATTAAATTTTTAGTCCCTATTTTGGGGACTGTTAACAAATTTGTTGTGAAGTATGATAACATATATTTATCATACGCGCTAAGCGTGTATGAAACATATTATTTTGAGGTAACTTAAATGCAAAATTCGGTATTTGATTTCATTTTTACAAGCGACGTGTGCGAATCTATTAAGCCAAGCGTACAGTATATGCGCTTTTCTAATGAAAGCGATAAGCTTTACAGGCGGCTAAAAGAACTTCTTAACGACGAACAATTCGATATATTCGATAAATTTATAAATCTTGCAATGGGAATGGAAAGCGAAGCAATCGAAACCTATTTTATAGAAGGCTTTAAAATGGGTATGCGGATTGCTGCGGAGCGCTTGACCAAAGCTTAAAAAATATTTTAAAGTGCATTAAAACGTTTGCTATTTTTTGGAATAGAGGTTATAATTATATCGTTACGGATACGAAGGGGTTCGAATACTCAACGGCTTGCTTCGTTTACCGCAAATAATTCCATAGGAGGATAAAGTTAAATGGAAAAGCAGGAAATTATCGCAAAATACGCAACTAAGGAAGGCGACACCGGTTCGCCCGAAGTTCAGATAGCTCTTTTAACCGAAAGAATCAATCATTTGAACGAACACCTTAAAGAGCATATCCACGATAACCATTCGCGCCGCGGACTTTTGAAAATGGTAGGCCGCCGCCGCGGACTTTTGGACTATTTAAAGAGCAAGGACATCGAAAGATACCGTGCTATAATCGCGGCTTTGAATTTAAGAAAGTAAAATCAAAAAATCGGGCGGGGTTTTTATAAACTCGCCCTTTTTTATATCGTCTGCGGTAGGCGCCGCAGGCACAAGAACGGAAAAGGAGAAAGGTATGAAAAACTTAAAACAATTTACAATGACAATCGGCGGCAGAGAAGTCACGGTTGAAACAGGCAAGTATGCCGAACAGACCAACGGCTCGTGCCTCGTGCGCTGCGGCGAAACGGCGGTGCTCGTATCGGTATGTATGTCGGCGGCTCCCAGAGAAGGTATGGACTTCTTCCCTCTGCAGGTTGACTACGAAGAAAAAATGTTCTCCGTCGGCAAAATTCCCGGCGGCTTCAAAAAGCGTGAGGGCAGGGCAAGCGATAAAGCCATACTTACCGCAAGACTCATTGACAGACCCCTTCGTCCCCTGTTCCCTAAGGGGCTTTACAACGACGTAGTGGTTACGGCTCAGGCGCTTTCGGTTGAACCCGACGTTTCCCCCGAACCCCTTGCAATGATAGGCTCGTCGGTGGCGCTCGCTATTTCCGATATTCCTTGGGCAGGTCCCACAGGCTCGGTAGTGGTAGGAATGGTTGACGGAAAGTACGTTATCAATCCCGATTTGGCTCAGCGTGCAAAGTCTGCAATCCACCTGAATTTGGCAGGCACTAAGGACGCAATTTTAATGATTGAAGCAGGCGCAAACGAAGTCACCAATGAAGAAATGGTCGGCGCAATTATGTACGGCCACGGCGAAATCAAAAAAATCTGCCAGTTTATCGAAGAAAAAATCGTTCCCGTCGTCGGCAAACAGAAGCTCGAAATGGAGCTTTACCATATCCCCGAAGAACTGGACAAGGCCGTCCGCGCTTACGCCGATAAAATTATCGACCACGCTATAGACACGTTTGACAGACAGGAAAGGGAAAAGAGACAGGAGGAAGCCGAAGCCGAAATTCTGGCTCACTTTGCAGAAATCTATCCCGAAAACACGCGTGAAATAAAGGACAGCCTTTACTATCTGACTAAGGAAAAGGTCCGTGCGAAAATATTCGACAAGGGTATCCGTCCCGACGGCAGAGGCTTAAAGGACGTCCGCCCCATCTGGTGCGAAAGAAGCGTTCTTCCCAGAGTTCACGGCTCGGCTGTGTTCACTAGAGGACAAACCCAGACTCTTACAAGCTGTACCTTGGGTATGCTCGGCGAAGCTCAGAAATTAGAAGGTCTTGACGAGGAAACCTCGAAAAGATATATGCACCACTACAACTTCCCCGGCTACTGCACGGGCGAAGCAAAGGCGCTCCGTTCCCCCGGCAGGCGCGAAATCGGTCACGGCGCTCTTGCCGAGCGCGCGCTCATTCCCGTACTTCCCGACGAGGACAGCTTCCCCTATGCGATAAGGGTTGTGAACGATATTCTTTCGTCCAACGGCTCGTCGTCAATGGCTTCCGTATGCGGTTCCACTATGGCGCTTATGGACGCGGGCGTTCCCATTAAAGCCCCCGTTGCAGGCGTAGCTATGGGTCTTATTAAAAATCAGGAAACGGGCGAATTCAAGGTCCTTACCGATATTCAGGGACTTGAAGACTTCCTCGGCGATATGGACTTCAAGGTTGCCGGCACGCAGAAAGGCATCACCGCTATCCAGATGGATATTAAGATTAAAGGCATTTCCGAAGAGATTATGCACACCGCAATCAATCAGGCTAACGAGGGTAGGCAGTTCATTCTGAACAAGATGCTCGAAGTTGTGCCCAACGTTGCTCCCCAGCTTTCGGTTTACGCGCCTAAGATTATCAGCTTTGAAATCGACCCCGACAAAATCGGCGACGTTATCGGCAAGCAGGGCTGCGTAATCAAGAAGATTATGGAAGAAACGGGCACCGAAATAGAATTCAACGACGATGACAGCGGCAGGGGCTATATCTCCGCAGTAGGTCCTATCGAAAACGCGGAAAAGGCAAAGGCTATAATTCTCAGCATCGCGCACGACCCCGAAGTCGGCGATATGTTTGTCGGTACGGTAGTAAGAATTATGAACTTCGGCTGCTTTGTTGAGTTTGCTCCCGGCAAAGACGGTATGATTCATATTTCCAAGCTTTCCGACAAGCGCGTTGAAAAGGTGGAGGACGTCGTGAATATCGGCGATACTGTAAAGGTAGAAATAATCAAAATCGGCGATAAGGGAATCGACCTTAAATTATTAGAGAAGCTCTCTTAATAGTTCGTTAAATTAAAAAAACGAGCCGCACGCGCAACAGCGCGTGCGGCTTTCGCTATGTAAGATAATAAAATCCTTTAAGAATAATACGCAACCGCGCCTTTGAAAATTGCGTAAGCTACGGCTTTTTGGTAATTTTCGTCAACAAGCAAAGCTTCGTCCTCGGCATTGGATAAAAAGCCGCATTCAACTATAACGGAAGGGCTTTGCGTGCATTTCAGCATATAGTAATCGCCCACAAGCGGCGTATTTACCTTTACACACTCTTTCATTTCGTTCAGACTTGTCTGTATGCTTTGTGCAAGCGCCTTGCCGCATTCGCTGTCCTTGTCGAAGAAAACCTGACCGCCCCTGCGCGAAGGGATAGGGCAGAAGTTCTGATGCACGGAAATAACCATATCGGCATTGCATTGCTCTATTATTTCCTTGCGCTTTTTCATATCACGCATTTTAAAGCCCTTGGTGCTAAGTCCGTACAGTCCGCCCTGCGTCGTTCTCGTCATAACTACGCTGAACCCTGCGTCAGCAAAATAACCGCGCAGATACTTCGATATTGCAAGGTTAATATCGCTTTCCTTCGTGGAGGTTTTAACCCCCAGAACGCCTGCGTCTATTCCACCGTGACCCGCGTCGATAACTATAACCTTATCGCCGTCGTTTACGGATGAGGCGGAGGCAACTCCGGCGCATATTCCTATAATTGCCGCCGCGGCAATAATTGCAACTAAAACAAAGATAAAAGACTTTTTGGCAATAAACAATTTCACGCTATATACTACTTAATAATTGATTTTTTTATGACAAAGTTGTATAATTAATCTGTATATTTATGTTTGACTTTTTTACTACGATTCCGATTGAACGCGCAAGAAATTTAAGCCCCGTCACCTTGGCTTTTATAGGCGACGCAGTGTATTCCCTGTACGTGCGCGAACGCTTGGTGTTAACTACAAGCTTCGGTACGGGCACGCTTCAGAAGTTAACCTCTGCGGAGGTTTCCGCGCACGGTCAAAGCGGATTTGTGGAAAAAGTTCTGCCCAAGCTTACCGAAGAGGAAACTGATATTTTCAAACGCGGCAGGAACGCGAAGAAGCCCACCAAGTCGAAAAACGCAAGCGTAGCGGAATATAACCGCTCCACAGGCTTTGAAGCCGTTTTGGGCTTTTTGTATCTTACGGGACAGTATAAGCGGATAGATGAGATTTTGAACGATGAAAACTGAGGGCAGAAACGCAGTTTCGGAACTGCTTAAAACCGACAAAAATATTGAAAAGATAATGCTTGAAAAGAACCCCCAAGGCTCTTTAAAGGCAATCTTTGCCGAAGCGCGCAAAAAGAACGTCCGCGTGCAGTTCGTGGACAGAAAGGTTTTGGATAAGTCCAGTGACGTAGGTCGGCATCAGGGCGTTATAGCATATTCCACCGATTACGAATATTCCACCGTCGACGAAATTTTAAAAGCGCACGCCAAAGACGCAGACGGTAAAAGCAACGGCTTTATAATCATCTGCGACGGCATAGAGGACGTGCATAATTTAGGCTCGATAATAAGGGTTGCGGAGTGCGCCGGTGCGGACGGCGTGATAATCCCCGCAAATAATTCCGCAAGCGTAACGGACGCGGTTATCCGCATTTCGGCAGGCGCCGCAAACCACGTCAAGGTTGCAAAAGTAAATTCCGTAAATAAAACAATCGATATTTTAAAAGAAAACGGCTTCTGGCTGTACGCCCTCGAAGCCGACGGCACAGATATATACAAAGCAGATTTAACGGGTAATATCGCCTTGGTCATCGGCGGCGAGGACAGCGGAGTCAAACGCTTAACGCGTGAAAAGTGCGATTTCACGCTTTCAATTCCCTTGAAGGGCAAGGTCAATTCCCTGAACGCTTCCGTCGCTTTGGGCATAGCCGCATACGAAGCAGTGAGGAAAAGAAGTTGACCGACGAGGAGCTTTCACGCCTTTGCCAAAAGGGCGACAAATCCGCGTGGGAGGAGTTGTATAAAAGATACAAACCCCGCGTTCTATCAATCGCCAGAAGATTTTTTCTGAGCGGCGGCGAAACCGAGGACTTGGTGCAGGAGGGAATGTGCGGACTGTATTCAGCCGTCAGCGGCTATAAGGAAGGCGGCACGCCGTTTTCCGCATACGCTTACAGCTGTATACGCCACAGAATTTTAGACGCCGTCAAAAAAAGCAGCGGCGCCAAGCACTCGGCGCTCAATAACTTTTTGCCGATAGTCGAAGTCGGGGAGGAGCTTTACCTTTCGCCCGACTCCCCCGAGGACGAGTTGATTAAGCGCGAGGACAGGAAGGAGCTGTTGCATAAAATGAGCAAAATTCTCTCCTCGCTCGAATTCAAAACGGTTGTAATGTATACCGACGGAATGACTATGACGGAAATTTCCTCGGCTCTGGATAAAAGCGTAAAAAGCGTCGATAACGCGCTGACGCGCGCAAAACGAAAACTTCTGAAACATATTTCAGCGGAGAATTAAATGGCATACCTTGCATTTTACAGGACTTTCCGTCCCAACTCGTTCGATACTGTCGTCCGTCAGGAACACATAGTCCAAACTCTAAAAAATCAGATAGCAACTAATAAGATTGGTCACGCTTATCTTTTCTGCGGACCGCGAGGCACGGGCAAAACCACGCTCGCCAAAATATTTGCGCGCGCAATCAATTGCCTCGACCCTCAGGACGGCTCGCCCTGCGGCAAGTGCGAGGTATGTAAAGCCTTAAACGACGGCGGCAACCTCGATATAAACGAAATCGACGCGGCTTCCAACAACGGCGTTGACGAAATGCGCGATTTAAGGGAAAAGGTGCAGTATCCGCCCGTTGCAGGCAAGTATAAGGTATATATTATCGACGAGGTGCACATGCTCACGGCCTCGGCGTTTAACGCCGTGTTAAAAACGCTGGAAGAGCCTCCGCGCCACGCCGTGTTCATTCTTGCGACCACCGAACCGCAGAAAATTCCGGCAACCATTCTTTCGCGCTGTATGCGTTTTGATTTTAAGCTTATCCCACAAAAGGACTTGGAAAGCTTGGTAAAAAGCGTTCTGGATAAAACCGGTAAGGAATACGAGGACGAGGCCGTCGCAGCAATCGCACGCGCAGGCGCAGGCAGCGCACGCGACAGCTTATCTATCGCCGATATGTGCGCGTCGTATTCTCAGGGCAAACTCACTTATGCGGACGTAAACGCGGTTTTGGGCAGCGCGGACTTTTCGGCAATAGCCGACGTTGCCGAACAAATTTTAAGCGAGGACGCGGAAGCGTCGCTTACCGCTGTAGAAAATATTTTATCAACAGGCAAAAGCGTGGGCGTGCTCGTAAAAGATTTGTTGAATTTTTTAAATAACTGCGCCATAATCAAAACGTGCAGAAACGCAAAGCAGATTGTAAATTTGCCTTCGGAAACCTTTGATAGAATTAAGTCCGTTTCGGAAAAATGCGACGGTCACAAAATTTTACGCGTTACCGAAATTTTAGCCAAAGCCGAAACCGATTTAAAATATTCGTTAAGCGGAAGAATTACTCTTGAAACGGCAATAATGAAGTGTGCAATGCCGCAGACGGACTATAATTTAGACGCGCTTATCGGCAAAATAAACGCACTTGAAAAAAAACTGGAACAGGGCGTTGAAGTAAAGTTAAAATCTATCCCGATTCCCCAACCCGTACCTGCGGCAAAGCCCGTTGTGTCTTATGCGGAACAATCCGTTCGTATGGCTTCGGACGAGGTTAAAAAACCCTTGTTGCAGGACGATGACGACGGAGAAACGCCCTTCAAGCCTATTTCCTCACCAAAGGCGGAAGCCGTTCAGCCCGTTCTTTGGGAACAGCCGCAAGCTTCAGGCAAGCCTGCGGCAAGCCTGAACGAAGAGGAAAAGCGCGGCGTGTTCGGCAAATTTTTAAAGCTGCTTCGCACCACGCATAAAAACGCCGTTCTTTTCACGCTGTGTATGGACTTAAACAGCGTATTCGAGGGCGATAAACTCATACTCACGACTGACAGCGAAGCCGTTTTAAAGGGCTTAACGCGCCCCGATAACGCGAATTTCATTTCAGAAGCTTTGCTTGAACTCGGCGTAACCGCGCACGAGGTTCGTTTAATCAAGGCAGGCGAAAGCGCTTACGATAAAGCCGTCGGTGAATTGAAGAACAATTTCAAAGGCGCCGACGTAGAAATAAAATAATTTATAAGTCACCAACCCTATAATTTTTTAAGAGCAAAAAAAATTATATCAAAAGGAGTATTTTATGGCAGGATTTAAAGGCGGAATGGGCGGCATGGGTAATATGCAAAACCTGATGAAGCAAGCCCAGAAAATGCAGGAGCAGATGCAGGAAGCCGAAAAGGAAATGGAAGATTACGAGGTTGTCGGTCTTTCAGGCGGCGGCGCCGAGGGCGACGAAACCGTAGTCGTCTATATGAACGCGAAAAAAATAATCAACGGCATAGAATTCGGCAGCAAATTGTCCGAAACCGTCGACATAACCGACGAGGACGATATAGAAATGCTTGAGGACTTAATAATGGCCGCCATTTTGGACGGTTATAAAAAAGCCGACGAGGTTTACGAAAAGAAAATGGGTCCCTTCGCAAACGCAGGCAAAGGCTTCATTTAAATTTTTTTGAACAGGGGTAAATGTATATGGACAAGAAAAAGCGTCTTGCGGACGATATTTTGAAATCCGTGGAAAAGAACGATAAAGCCGCGGCTCTTTGCGCGCAGGCAAACAAGCTTTACGCGGAAAAAAATTACAAAGAAGCAATAAAGCTGTGGCGTACCGCGTCGGAAGATAACAGCGCGGAAGCATTTTATATGCTGGGTATTTGCTTTAATTACTATCAGGGCGTGGAGGACGAAGTTTCCAAGGAAGAAAGCGGCGCCGTTGCAAGCGGATATTTTTTGAAAGCCGCGGAGCTCGGCCATGCCGACGCCCAGTGCTTTACCGCGCTGTGTTATAATTACGGCATAGGCGTCGAAAAGGACGTTGAAAAAATGCTTTACTGGTTTAAGCAGTCTGCCGCGCAGAACTGCACCAAGGCTATGAACAATCTTGCGTATTTTGCGGAAAACGGAATAGGCGTTGAAAATCCCGACAAACAGTTTGAAGAAGCTTTCGCTTGGTATAAAAAATCCGCAGACCTCGGCGACCCTACGGGTCAGCACGGCGTCGGCAGAGCTTACCATGACGGCAACGGAGTAGAAAGAAACTACGCCGAGGCGGTTAAATGGTATTCGCTTGCGGCTGAACAAGGGCTGCCCGGCGCTTTTTTCAGTTTGGGATATTGTTACGATTACGGTCACGGCGTAAGGAGTAATATGACTCAGGCGTTCGAGCTTTATAAAAAAGCGGCTATGCTCAACCACGCAAAGGCGCAGTGCTACGTCGGTTACTGTTACGAAAGCGGCGAAGGCGTTGCAAGGAATATATCCGAAGCTGTAGCTTGGTACGAGCGTTCCGCCGCCAACAATTATTTTCAGGCGTTTTGCAATCTGGGCTGTTTGTACGAAAAGGGCGTCGGCGTAAAACGCGATATACATAAAGCGATTGAAATGTATGAAAGAGCCGGCGAGTTAGGCTGCGCTATGGCGGACTGCAATATAGCAAAGGTCTACGAGTTCGGCAAGGGCGTAAAGCGTGATCTGGCTCTGGCAATAAAGTATTACGAAAAAGCCGCCCAAGCCGGCGACGAGGAAGCGCAGTTCAATCTCGGTCAGCTTTATTACAAAGGCGAGGGCGTTGAAAAGAACGACGAAATCGCGGCGTACTGGTTTTTACAGGCTGCGGAAAACGGCGACGCAGACGCACAGTGCAAAATAGGCACGTTCTATATGCGCGGCATAGGCGTTGACGAGGACGAAGAATTAGGCTTTGAGTGGATTCGTGAAGCCGCACTTCAGGGCGATGCAGAATCTCAATACCTTTTAGGCCTTTGCTATGAAGACGGTATGGGCGTGGAAGCCGATTTGGGCGAAGCGCGCGACTGGTATGAAAGAGCGGCCGACCAAGGCGATAAACGCGCTAAAAAGGCATTAAAAAGCTTAAAATAATATGACAGACAAAAACGAAATTATAGACGAAATTTTGGACAGCTTTTCTTCGGGCGGACGTGAGGTTAACGCAACAGAAAAAGCGCAAACTTCAGACAAAGATTCCGAACAAGGCATAGTGGAAATTTGCATTAAAGCCGAAATGCTGTCCGACGAGGGAAAGGACGAAGAAGCGTTCGAACTGTGGGAAAAAGGTGCAGAGTACGGCAACGCTTACGCGCAGTTCCGCTTAGCTATTTGCTTTTTGATCGGTAAAGGAACTGAATGCGACTTGGTTGCAGGCGCAGCGTTGCTTGAAAAATCGGCGGAACAGGGTGAAGACCGCGCACAGTACAACCTCGGTATATGCTATGAAAACGGATACGGAGTAGAAGCCGATTTAAGTATCGCAGCGTATTGGTACGGCAAGTCTGCGGAACAGGGCAACGTTTACGCACAGCTCGCCTACGGCGTATGCTTGGGCAAGGGCAATGGAGTTGAAAGGAATTTTAAGGAAGCTGCCCGTTGGTTCAATCTTGCGGCGGAACAGGGCAGCGTCCCTGCAAAATATCTTTTGGGCGAATGTTATCTTGACGGCGACGGGGTCGTGGAGGATAAGGTAAAGGCTATTAAGCTTTTTACGGAAGCGGCTGAAGAGGGTTATGCGCCCGCAATTCACAGTCTGGCCGTTTGCTGCGAGGACGGGAACGGCGTAGAGAAAGATATTTCAAAAGCATTCGAATATTACCAACAAGCCGTTTCGCAGGACTACGCGCCTTCCCAATACCGTTTGGCGCTTATGTACGATAACGGCAACGGAGTTGAAAGAGATTATTCCAAAGCGGTAGAGCTTTATAAAAACTCCGCCGAACAGGAATACGCGGACGCACAAAACGCTTACGGCTGGTGCTTCGTCGTCGGTAAAATCGTTAAAAAAGACTTTTTTGAGGCTGTTCGTTGGTTCAGAAGAGCCGCCAATCAAGGCAATATGCGCGCGCAATATAACCTTGCAATGTGCTATGAAGAAGGTCACGGCGTGCAAGTCAATGCCGAAAAAGCTTTTGAATGGCATATGAAAGCGGCACAGCAGGGCGACGACAGGGCTCAGCTTCACGTGGGCTGGAGCTATCAGGTCGGCAACGGCGTTAAGCCGGACAGGAACGAAGCCTTCAAATGGCTCAATAAATCCGCCGAACAGGGTAACGCGCAGGCTTTAAGCGACGTGGGATATTGCTATTTCAAGGGCATAGGCGTTAAAAAGGACAAAGCTCGGGGATTTAACTGTTACTTGAAAGCGGCGGAATGCGGAAGCGCAATGGCGGCGTATAACGTCGGCTGCAGCTACAGGCACGGTAACGGAGTTAAAAAGGATAAATTGAAGGCTATAGATTGGTATGTAAAAGCCGCGGATTTGGGTGAAACCGACGCAATGCTTAGCTTAGGCAATATGTACGAGCGCGGCGAAGGCGTTGAAAAAAATCTGCATAAAGCTTACGGCTGGTTCAAAAAAGCCTTTGACGGCGGCGTGCAGCTTGCGGAGCTTATTTTAAATAAAAAGAAATACAAAAGCATATCGGTCGGAAAATAATAAATTCAGCGGAAAGTATTTATGGACGTATTTATAGAACCCATAGGCAAATTAATAAACGAGTTTTCAAAACTCCCCGGCGTCGGCAAAAAGACGGCACAGCGTTACGCTTATAGAATAATAGGGATGAACGATTCCGAAGCCAAAGCGTTTGCTGAAAGTATTTTGGAGTGCAAGCGAAAGGTAAGGTACTGCAAGGTTTGCGGAAACTTCACGGAAGACGAAGTCTGCGCAATCTGTAAATCTCGCGATAACTCTACAATCTGCGTGGTAAAGGAGCCAAAGGACGTTATCGCTATGGAAAAGCTGCACGAGTTCAAGGGTGTGTACCACGTTCTCCACGGCGTTATAAGCCCTATGGACGGGATAGGCCCCAACGATATACGCATTAAAGAATTACTTTCGCGCGTGTCCGACGGTTGCGTGCAGGAAGTAATAATGGCAACCAACCCCGACGTGGAGGGTGAAGCTACGGCAATGTACGTTGCAAAAATTTTAAAGCCGCTTGGCGTTAAGGTTACGCGCCTTGCCCACGGGATACCAATAGGAAGCGAGCTTGAATACACCGACGAGGTCACGCTCTCGCGCGCACTTTCGGAAAGAAAGTTGATATAAATTAAATTTAAAGGAAAGTTAGATGAAAATTTCAGTGTTAGGTTGCGGCAGATGGGGCTCGTTTATAGCTTGGTATCAGGCAACCGTTTTAAAAAACGAAGTCACAAGCTGGGGACCCGAGGGCGAGTACTCCTATGAAGTTTTAAAAAATACCGGCAGGAACGAATACGTGACGCTGGATAAAAGCATAAAATTAACCTGCGATTTAAAGCTCGCCGTTGAAAGCGCGGAAGTTATAATCATTTCCATTTCTTCGCAGGGTCTGCGCGGCTTTATGCAAAAAATCATACAGTATAACGTAAAGGACAAGCCCTTCGTTCTGTGTATGAAAGGTATTGAAGAAAGCACAGGCAAACGCCTTTCTCAGGTGCTTGAAGAAAGCGGAATCCCGTCTGAAAATATAGCGGTTTGGGTAGGTCCCGGGCACATTCAGGCTTTTACGCAGGGCATACCCAACTGTATGGTTATCGACAGCAAGAACGACGCGCTTAAACGCCGCCTTGCCGACAGCTTTAAAAGCAATTTAATAAGGTTCTATTACGGTAACGACTTAATAGGCACGGAAATCGGCGCGGCGGCTAAAAACGTTCTCGGTATAGCCGCAGGCGTTCTTGACGGAAGCGGCTACGTCAGCTTAAAGGGACCTTTAATGGCTCGCGGTGCGCGCGAGGTCGGAAGATTAATCGAAGCAATGGGCGGCAAATTTACTTCCGCTTACGGCTTGGCGCATCTCGGCGACTACGAAACCACACTGTTTTCCGAGTATTCGCATAACAGAACCTACGGCGAAATGATGGCAAAGGGTCACAAGTTCGAAAAGCTTGCCGAAGGGGTTATGACGGCTAAGGCAATGAAAAAGCTGGGCGACGAATACAACGTAGATCTGCCCTTAACCAACGCAGTGTATGAAGCGTGCTTTTTATCTCATGTCTTTGAAAGCGGCGACGGCGCAAAGAACTGTATGAATATAATTTTAAAGCTATTCGAGCGTAGCACAAAAAGCGAATTTTAACTGTAAACGCCTGTTGCACCATAAACCGCATTTGTTAATAAAATCGTTTAAAACGCATACGTCACTTGGCAGTGCGGCTGATTTAATAAATTAATTTTTTATATATACGAGGCAAAATTTGATTAGAGATGATTTAAGAAACGTAGCTATTATCGCTCACGTAGACCACGGCAAAACAACGCTTGTCGATGCAATGTTAAAGCAAAGCAACACCTTCCGCGATAACCAGTCTGTTGAAGAAAGAGTAATGGATTCAAACGATTTGGAGCGCGAAAGGGGTATAACAATACTCGCAAAAAATACGTCTATACATTACAATGGCGTAAAAATTAACGTCGTAGACACCCCGGGACACGCCGATTTTTCAGGCGAGGTCGAAAGGGTTATGATGATGGTTAACGGCGTACTCGTTCTCGTCGACGCGGCTGAAGGTCCCATGCCCCAGACGCGCTTCGTCGTACAAAAGGCGCTTGAAATGGGTCACAGGCTTATTATCGTCGTAAACAAAATCGACCGTCCCGACGCAAGACTTTCTGAAGTTCAGGACGAAATTTTAGAGCTGTTGTTGGAGCTTGACGCTTCCGACGACCAGCTTATGTCACCCGTGGTTTGGTGTTCGGGCAGGGACGGCACTGCAACCTTGGATTTAAACGAAAAGGGCAAGGACTTGACGCCGCTTTTCGAAACTATTTTAAACCACATCAAGCCTATGGAGGTGGACGAAAAAGCCCCTGCACAGGTGCTCGTATCTTCAATCGACTATAACGACTACGTCGGGCGTATCGGCATCGGCAGAATCGAACGCGGCACTATTACCCAAGGTCAGGGCGTTGTCGTAACCAACTATAACGATATCCACCTTAAAACTCAGGGCAAGCTGGTAAATTTATACCAGATTGAAGGGCTTCAGCGCACCCCTTGCGAAACCGCGAAGGCGGGCGACATAGTCTGTTTTTCTGGTCTTGAAAAAATTAACATAGGCGACACTGTTTGCTCGCCCGACTGTGTGGAAGCGCACAAATTCGTCAAAATTACCGAACCCACGGTTGAAATGACCTTTTCCGTCAACGATTCTCCCTTTGCCGGCAAGGACGGAAAATGGGTTACCACGCGCCACATCCGCGACAGACTTTTCAGGGAGCTTTTGCGCGACGTCTCTTTAAGAGTGGAAGAAACCGACTCCTCCGACAGCTACCGTGTCTGCGGCAGGGGGGAGATGCACCTTTCGATATTAATTGAGAATATGCGCCGTGAGGGTTACGAATTTCAGGTTTCGACCCCCAAGGTTATGTATAAAGAAATCGACGGCGTCAAGTGCGAGCCTATGGAAAAACTCATGGTCGACGTACCTGACGACGCTACCGGCGCTGTGTTCCAGAGTATGGGCAACCGCAAGGGCGAGCTTCTGCATATGAGCGCGATAGGCACGCGCACGCGCCTTGAATTTATCGTGCCTGCGCGCGGACTTTTCGGCTACAAATCCGAGTTTTTGACCTCAACCAAGGGCGAAGGCGTTATGAACAGCGTTTTCTTTGAATACCAACCCTACAAGGGCGAGTTGTCGCGCAGGGATACGGGCTCTCTCGTCGCGTTTGAAACGGGTGAAGCTGTCACTTACGGACTTTTCAACGCGCAGGGAAGGGGCACGCTGTTTATCGGCGCAGGCACGCCCGTATACGAGGGAATGGTTATAGGCGAAAGCCCCAAAAGCGACGACTTGAACGTAAACGTGTGCAAAACCAAGCACTTGACTAATACCCGTTCCAGCGCCAGCGACGACGCACTCAGACTTATAACCCCCAAGAAAATGAGCTTGGAGGAATGCCTTGAATTTATCGGCGACGACGAGCTTTTGGAAATCACCCCCAAAAATATCCGTATAAGAAAGCGCATTTTAAACGGCGAGCTTCGCGCCAAAGCAAACGCAAAGCTTAAAAAAGGGCTTTAACCGCGTGCGCAAAATAAGGCATAATTTAAATTAATCAAGCATATATAAATACCACCCGTACAGGCGGTATTTATTTTTTTATGCGAGGAAATTTTATGGAAAGCGGCGTTCCCCATTCAATCAATATCGAACAGTGCAAAAGGATAACGGCAACGGCAATAGACAGCGTAGACTCGTTCTCAGATAAGCAGATAGTTTTGTCCTATCACGGCGGCAGAATAATAGTCACGGGCAGCGGTATGAAAATAGTCAATTTCTCAAAAACGAGCGGCGCGTTTGCTGCTACGGGCGATATAATTTCCGTAAGATACGCGGCAAAGGGAATAGGCTTAAAGTCAAGGCTTTTCAGATAAATGCAGATTTTTATATTCATAACATGTGCATTCTGCGGCGTATTAAGCGGCGTCGTGTACGATATTTTGTACGTTGCGCGCTGCGCCGTCTGCGGCATACACCGCGAAGCGTTCACCGTCAAGGACAGAATTTTCACCTTTGCGTGCGATATAGTTTACTCGTTGATTTTTGCCGCAATGTTCATATTTACGTCGGTAATGTTCAACTTTTACGAGCTGCGTTTATATATGCTTTTGGGCTGTATTCTCGGCGCGTTTCTGTATTTAAAAAGTTTCCATATAATCGTTGCATTTTTCGTAAAAAAAGTGTATAATAAAATCATCCAAAGAAAAAACAAAAAAATCAAGGAAACTTAAATGAACGAAGAAAAGCGCAACCGCTTCGTTGCGGCAATCACCGTAAACGCAGTAATTTTATTCGTAATTCTCGTTGCGGTTATAATTTATCAGATTGTCGACATCGCGGTATTAAAAAGCAAACGCGATAATTTAAAAGCCGAAATCGACTATTACACCACCGAAACTGAAAAGGAAAGCGACAGCCTCGATTATTATAAGTCCAAGGACTATCTTCTGGACAAGGCTTTCGAGTACGGCTTCGTTTTCGGAGATTAATATGAAAGTCAGTATAATTGACGTAGGTTCTAATTCCGTCCGCCTTGCAACCTTGGCAGACGGAAAAACTTTATATAAGAAAATGCAGACCACGCGCTTGGGTGAGGGAGTTTCTGCCACGGGTAAGCTTTCCGCAGACGCGGCGGAGCGCACCGCCCAAGCCGTTTTATCGTATTACAATGAGGCGCAGAAAGACGGCGCGGATAAGATTTATATTTTCGCTACCGCCGCCGTAAGAAGCGCGCAGAACCGTCTGCTTTTTTTGGATAGGGTTAAAGAGCTTTGCGGCGCGGAAGTTGAAATAATGAGCGGCGACGAGGAAGCGAAGATAGGAGTACTCGGCGCGCTTAAAAATTCCGACGGCGGAATTATCGACGTCGGCGGCGCAAGCACGGAAGTCAGCATACAAAAAGACGGTAAATACGTCTACTCAAAAAGCGTGAACGTCGGTGCGGTAAGCCTTTTCGAAGCGGCAGGGCGCGACAGGGAAAAGCTTTTGAATATTATTTCCGAAAAAATAAAAGAATACGGAAATTTCAATGCCGGCGGCTTCGGCTTTTTTGCAATCGGCGGCACGGCAACGCGCCTTGCGGCAATCAAGCACGGCTTGACGCAATATCGCCCCGACGTAACCGACGGAACCGTATTTACCTTGGACGAGCTTAAAAATTTATCAGAAGAATACCTTGCAAAGCCCGTTGCGGAAATCCGCTCAACCACGATATGCGGAAAATCGTCCGAGCTTGTCGGCGGAGGCGGACTTCTCATATGCGCGGTTATGGAAAAATTCGGGATAGATGAAATCACCGTATCCGAAAGCGACAATCTGGAAGGCTTCTACCTTCTTAAAGAGGGGATGCTATGAAAAAATTCCTCTTAATTTTGAACGTTATATTATCGCTCGGACTTTTAGCTGTCTGCGCATACGTCTGCGCGATAAACGGCGCAGTAAAAAATCTTCCTCTTTCCTTGGGCATAATGTTTGCGGTGTTTATTGTAAGCATACCGCTGGCAACCGCCTTGCACGAGCTGGGGCATATAATTTTCGGCGCACTAGCCAAAATTTCGGCTAAACCCGTTTTTAAAGTTTTCGGTTCGTCGTGCGTAAAGTTAAAGCCGAGGACGGATAAGAATTTAAAGAACAGAATAATTGTAACCGCGCTCGGCGGACTGTATTTAAATTTACTGTGCATTATATTAGGGGTGGTCGCGCTGTGTGTCAGCGCGGTTCCCGCGGAAATTAGCGGAATACTCCCGTTTTCTTTCTACCTGTATTTTCTCAACTCCATGCCGTTTGAATACTACGGCGGCAAAACCGACGGGCTTGTAATTTGCGAGCTTGTGACGGGTGAGGACGAAGCAAAGGTGATGCTCGCAGTTCTTACCGTTCAGGCTCAGATTTTCGGCGGCAAACCCATAGATGAGGTTAACGAAAAGCTTTTATTCGACCTGCCGCAGATACGCGAAGACAGCGAAAGCTTTATCGCCCTTACGGAACTGAGGTATGAGTTTTTAACAGCAAAGGGACGGGAGGGAGAAGCGCAAAAATATAAAGAACGCTTTGACGATTTGCAAAAGTACTTAAATTAGAATATCACTCAAAAATAAAGGCGCGGTCGGTTATCCGACCGCGCCTTTATTTTTTTATTTTAACTTCAACTTATCCTGTAAAGCTTGCCGAAGCAGTGCGGACAGACCCTGCCCCAAAGCTCCGCCTGCGTTTTGCATACGTGGTTTCCGCAGCTTCCGCATTCAAAAAACCCGTCTGAAAGTTCAAAATTTCCCGCTTTGTCACATACAAATTTTTCCATAAAAAAAGTGTGTGTAAATCGCAATTTTTAATGCTTAAAAAGCTTATTTCGCCCTCAAATTCTTGCTTTTAATTATATAATATGGTATAATAAATTCAAGCTGAAAAAATAATTTTTAGGGGTTAAAAAATGCGTAATAAAGTCAAAACCAATTACGACGCGGACAGTCTTAAAGCCTTAAAAGGACTTGAACCCGTGCGCGAACATCCCGGTATGTATATCGGACCTACCGACGAAAAAGGACTGCACTGTTTAGTCAGGGAAGTTATCGATAACTCCATTGACGAAGCTTTGGCAGGCTTTTGCGACCGTATCGACGTAACCATTACCGAGGACGGCTCGTGCGTGGTTAAGGATAACGGCAGGGGTATTCCCACGGGCATCAACAAGGAGGAAGGCATCAGCGGCGTTGAGCTTGCTTTAACCAACCTTAATGCGGGCGGTAAATTCGGCGGCGGCAAAAAGGAAGGCGGCTACAAAATTTCCTCCGGTCTGCACGGCGTCGGCGTATCCTGCGTAAACGCGCTTTCGGACACGCTCATTGCCGAAGTCTGCCAGAACGGTCACATTTTCCGTCAGGTATACCATTGCGGAATCCCCGAAACCAAGCTTAAAACGGTCGGCAAAACCAAGGAAACGGGTACAACAATCTGTTTCCACCCCGACGCTACCGTGTTCGAAACGATTGACTTCAACTACGATACGTTAAAAACCCTTTTAAGGGAGCTTTCATATCTCAATAAGGGTCTTAAGCTCACCCTTACCGACAGGCGCAACGGCAAGGTAAGGGAGGACGTTTTCTGCTACGAAGGCGGCGTAGTCCACTTCATCGAAGATATTAATAAGGGCAAAAACGTTCTTTTCGATAAACCCGTTTACTTTGAAGAAAACGAGGGCGACGATAAATTTCTCGAAGTCGCAATACAGTACAACGACGGATATTCAGAACAGATTTTCCCGTTCTCGAACAATATCCGCCAGCCCGACGGCGGAACCCACCTCGACGGCTTTAAAAACGCGCTTACCAAGGTCATTAACGACGCGGCAAAACGCCTGAACCTCGTAAAGGAAAACGCTAAACTCTCCGGCGACGACGTGCGCGAAGGTATAACCGCAGTCGTTTCGGTAAAAATCGCAGACGCGCAGTATGAAAGCCAGACGAAGAGCAAGCTTTGCTCAACCTACGTAAGAACCTTCGTCTATAAAGCGGTTGTTGAAAAATTCGGCACCTTCCTTGAAGAGCACCCCGCCGAAACTAAGGAGCTTATCTTACGTTGCCTTACCGCACAGCGCGCAAGGGAGGCGGCGCGCCTTGCCCGTGAAGAAACCCACAGAAAAGGCGTACTCGAATCTACCAAACTCCCCGGCAAGCTTGCCGACTGTTCGGACAAGCGTTCCGAGCTTTGCGAAATTTATATCGTTGAGGGCGACTCCGCAGGCGGTACGGCAAAACAGGGCAGGGACAGGCGCTTTCAGGCAATTCTGCCTTTGCGCGGTAAAATATTGAACGTAGAAAAAGTAAGAATTAACCGCGTGCTCGAAAACGAGGAAATCAAAGCAATGATTACCGCTTTCGGCTGCGGCATACAGGAGAACTTCGACGAAAGCAAACTCCGCTACGACAGAATTATAATTATGACCGACGCCGACGTTGACGGCTCGCACATACGTATATTGCTTTTAACTTTCTTCTTCCGCTATATGCGTCCGTTGGTTGAAAACGGTCACGTATACGCCGCCCAGCCGCCCCTTTACAAGGTTTCCGGCAAGGGCATTCCTGAGACGTACCTTTACGACGATAAGGCTTTGGAAGATTTCAGGAACAGCTACAACGGTAAGTTTGAATTACAGCGTTATAAAGGCCTCGGCGAAATGAACAAGGAACAGCTTTGGGAAACGACTATGGACCCTGCAAAGCGCACGCTTGTACGTATCAACGTAGAGGACGCTGTCGAAGCCGACAAAACTTTCGCGCTTTTAATGGGCGAACAGCCTGAACTAAGAAGACAGTTCATAGAGGATAACGCCAAACTCGTAGAAGAGTTGGACGTATAAGGAGGTAACAAGGTAATATGGCTAAAAAAGAAACCAGTCCCGAGCTTACCGAGGAATTTAAAAAGACCCTCGCCATGACAAAGCTTCTCGACGTAGAAGTGGACGAGGAACTGAAAAAATCATTCATAGCCTACGCAATGGCGGTTAACGTTTCCCGTGCAATACCCGACGTAAGGGACGGCTTAAAACCCGTACATAGGCGTATTCTGTATTCCATGCACGAGCTCGGCTTGTACTCCGACAAAGCGTTCAGAAAATGCGCGCGTATCGTCGGTGACTGCTTAGGTAAATACCACCCTCACGGCGACAGCTCTGTCTACGACGCACTCGTAAGACTTGCGCAGGACTTCTCCATAAACTTTCCCCTTGTAGAAGGTCACGGTAACTTCGGCTCAGTCGACGGCGACCCTGCCGCGGCAATGAGGTATACGGAAGCAAGGCTTTCCAAGCTCTCCGCTGAAATGCTCCGCGATTTGGATAAGGAAACGGTTGACTTCTACCCGACGTTCGACGATACGGGTATGCAGCCTACCGTTCTGCCTTCGCGTTTCCCCAATATGCTCGTCAACGGCTCCGACGGTATCGCAGTCGGTATGGCAACAAACATTCCGCCCCATAACTTGGGCGAGGTTATCGACGGCGTTATAGCTATGATAGACAAGCCCGATATTGAGGTGGACGAACTTATGCAGTACGTTCCCGCCCCCGACTTCCCTACGGGCGCGCTCATTATGGGCAGAAGCGGCATTAAAAAAGCTTACAGAACGGGCAGGGGCAACATAATTATCCGTTCGCGTTGCGACATTGAAGAATATCATTCTGGCAATCAGACGCGTACGCGCATCATCGTAACGGAAATTCCCTATCAGGTAAATAAAGCAAAGCTTATTGAAAGCATTGCGAACTTAGTTAAGGACAAGCGTATCGAAGGCATCTCGGACATCCGTGAAGAATCCGACCGCGACGGTATGCGAATAGTTATCGAAATAAAGAAAGAAGCAAACGCACAGGTTGTTTTAAATACACTGTACAAGCATACGAATTTGCAGGTTTCCGACGGTATTATAATGCTTGCCCTCGTTGACGGCACGCCTAAAATACTCAACCTCAGAGAATGTATATTCTATTACCTTGAGCATCAGAAAGAAATCATTACGCGCCGCACCAAGTACGACCTTGTTAAAACTGAGGAACGCGCACACATTTTGCGCGGACTTGTAATCGCACAGGCGCACATAAACGAAGTAGTCAAAATCTGCCGCAACGCGGTTGATAAAACCGACTGCGTGCAGAAGCTTACCGCAAACTTCGAGCTTGACGAAAGACAGGCAAACGCCGTTGCCGAGTTAAGACTTTACAGATTGTCGCACTTGGAAGTAAACAAGTTAAAGGAAGAACTTTCCCAGCTTGAAGCTACTATTAAGGACTTAAAGGATATTCTCGCCCACGAAAGCAGAGTTTACGAAATTATTAAAAACGACCTTACTGAAATCAAACGCAAATATCCTTCTGAAAGAAGAACGGAAATTGCAGTCAATTACGACGGCGATATAGAGGACGCGGACTTGATTCCTGTCGAACAGGTAGTGGTTTCTATGACCCACGGCGGCTACGTTAAGCGCCTTCCCGTTGCCGAATACCGCGCACAGCACCGCGGCGGTACGGGTATTACCGGTCACCGTCCCAAGGAAGAGGACTTTGTTGAGGAAATGTTCGTCTGCTCCTCGCACGACGATATTTTGCTTTTCTCCAACTACGGCAAAGCTTACAAAATCAAAGCGTACGAAATTCCCGAAGCCCAGCGTACTGCGCGCGGCAGGGCAATAGTAAACATAGTACAAATTGCTCAGGACGAAAAGATTAACGCGCTCATTCCTATGCCCGAAAAGCCCGAAGGCTTTATCGTATTCGCAACCAAGAAAGGTCTTATAAAGAAGACCAAGATGGGCGAGTTCAAACGCATAAACCGCAACGGCAAAATCGCAATCAAGCTGCTTGAAGGCGACGATTTAATCTCCGTTCAGTTCACTACCGGCAAAAAAGAAATTATGATGGCGTCGCGCGGCGGAAAGTGTATACGCTTCTCCGAAAAAGACGTAAGAAAGACTGGTCGCGGTACGGCAGGCGTAAAGGGAATGAAGCTTCCTTCCGGCGACTGCGTTGTGGATATGCTGGTAATAGATAAGAAGAAGGACATCTTAACCGTAACTTCCAAGGGCTACGGCAAACGTTGCTCTGTTGAAGAGTACAGGGTGCAAAGCAGGGCAGGCTTAGGTATTAAGGCAGGCGTATTCAATACCGCTACAGGTCATATGATTAACTTAAAGCAGGTAACCGACGAAGACGACCTTATGATTATTTCCAACAGCGGCACGATAATCAGAATGCACTGCGCAGACATTTCACGCATAGGCAGGAACACCAAGGGCGTACGATTGATGCGCATAAAGGGCAAGAACGATTCCGTTGCAACCGTTGCAATAACCGAATACGACGACGAGGCTGAAGCTCAGGCTCCCGTTGAAGCGGTAGCTCAACCCACAGAAGGACAGACGGAAACACAGCAGGCAGAAACTAACGTAGAAACTCCGGTTGTTGTAGCCGAAGAAAAATCCGCTGAAAAGAAAACGGCAAAAAAGACTACGGCGGAAAAGGAAGTAAAAGCCGAAAAGCCTTCTAAAAAGTCTAAAAAATAATTATTGAGAATTTAAAAAATAGCGGAGATAATAACTATCTCCGCTATTTATAAGGTTTTGTTTAATGACAAGTAAAGTACCGTATTACGAAAGAACGTTTCGAGGAAAATTTAAAATATCAATAATTTTTTTTGTGCTGTTGGCTGTTATAACAATTTCGTTATGGGTAATAACGTTCAGAGCAATCAAGGTTAATAAAATAGTTGCATACAATAAAATTGTTGAAGCAGTAGTAACAGATTATTATATGATTGGAGGAGATCATACCGCGTATCCTACATTTGGATTTGATTACTGTTACGTTGACGAAAATGGAATAACTTATAAAGGTTCAACTGGACGGACTTTCGTATATGGCTATGAAGCTGCAGAAAAGGCAATAGAAGACGGCTTGACTATTAGAATATATGTAGATAATAAAGGTAATAGTGTGCCGGTTGGTACAGAGATGTCGCAAAAAAAATTTATAACGATATTAGTTTTCAGCATTATCTTTGTTGTTGGTGACGTTATATTTTTTATAATATTTTTGATACCTAAAAAATCAAAAGAAAATAAAACTTAAACTAAATGATAATAGCGGCGTGTTTGACACGCCGCTATAAATCTATATACGTACAATTTATTTTTCTTCAACAGCCGTAATTTCTTTTTCCTTTTGCTTGTGCTTTTTTGCAGAAGGCAGTATCGCGTGCATTATCTCTATCAGCCATCCAGATACAGGGAACGCCGCTTCTATAACCACGACTATAGTTAAAATCTTTCCGTAATCCCATTCTATTTCCGCCCAGCCTACGTAGAACATTTTATCAACGAACTCGGCAGGCAACGCAAACGCCGTCACGCATATCGCAAGCACCGCAGCGCACAGTATTGCACGGAACAAATTGAACGGCTTACACAGCCTGAACACCATTACGAAACCGGAGAACGTTAATGCAATCATACACATCGCAATGTAATGGTTGCCGAACAGCTCGGCATTTATCTCTTTCGTAATGTACATTGACATTACGCAAATTATCATAAGCAACGCGCCTGATACTGCGCCGCTCATAACGTGTGAAATAAACTTGCCTTGCACTCGTTCCTTGTTTGGCTGCAGAGAGAGGAAGAAGGAAGGTATTGCTATAATCGCAACTTCCAGCAGTAAAACGTTCTGCGGCATAAACAGGTAAGGCACCTGCATTGCAATGCACAAAAGCGCAAGAATTGCCGTAAACAGCGTTTTCATTAAGTACAGCGCGGATGAGTTTTTAATATTGTTAATAACCCTTCTGCCCTCGGCAACGACCTTCGGCATGGAATTGAAGTTGTTGTCCATAAGCACCAAATGGCTTACGTTTCTCGCAGCTTCACTTCCCGAAGCGACCGAAATTGCGCAGTCGGCTTCCTTCAATGCAAGAATATCGTTTACGCCGTCGCCCGTCATAGCAACAGTGTTGCCTTCGGATTTTATCGCGCGGACGAGTATAGCCTTCTGCTCAGGCGTAACCCTTCCGAAAACGGTATACTTGTTGGCAACGTTTTCAACCTCTTTTTCATTAAGTCCTTCTAGGGAAATAAACTTATCAGCACCCTTGATGCCTGCACGCTTGGCAACCTCGCATACGGTTATGGGGTTATCACCCGAAATAACTTTTACGTTTACGTCGTTGTCGCCGAACCACTTAATGGTATCAACGGCGTCCTCGCGGATATTGTCCGCAATGGAAATTACCGCAATCGGCTTCATAACCGCGGGCAGCTTTTCCCCGACGATAGGCGAAGGGGAGTGCGCAAGCACTATAACTCTTAAACCCATTTGCGCATACTGTTTGACAATCCTTTCAACCTTAGGCGGATAGGGCTTTAAAACGAATTCGGGCGCACCCATACAGAAGGTACCCACGTCCTCGAAATATACCGCGGAAAGCTTGCGCTTTGACGAGAAAGGAATAGTAGCCGTAGCGCTCAGCTTGTCGTTGTAACCGAAGTGGTTAAAAAGCGCAATGGAAGTCTGGTTGTTGCTGTCAAGCGCGGCAAGCATACTTCCCATAATGTCGTTTAAGGATAAGTCCCCGACGGTGTTCAGAATAACGCAGTCGTTAACCCTCATTCTGCCGTCGGTAATAGTTCCGGTCTTATCAAGGCATAGAACGTTCACCCTCGCCAGCATTTCCAGCGAGTACATATCCTGAACCAATGTATGGTTTTTGGCAAGCCTCACTATGCCCACGGCAAGCGCGATACTGGTAAGCAACAACATACCCGAAGGTATCATACCTATAACTACGGTACACGTTCGCTGAATAGCGTAGTTAATATCCTTGGAGAATATCCACGCCGTTACCTTGCTGTAAGCTGTGGGGTCCGCAAGTCCAATCTGGTGGTAGGTGGTAAAGAAGGTACCTATGGCAATAGGAATAATAAGTATTGATATGACCTTAATTATTAACTTGGTCGAGTTCATAAGCTCGGAGTTGGGGCGCTTATATTTCTTTGCCTTGGAGGTCAGCTTTTCAATGTAATTTTCTTTGCCGACTTTTTCAACTCTGAACTTACCGCTGCCGCTGGATATAAAGCTTCCTGCGTAAAGTATATCCCCGACGGATTTCTTTATCGCAACCGACTCACCCGTCAAAAGACTTTCGTTGGCTTCAACCGAACCTTCCGCAAGAATACAGTCCGCAGGTACTTGGTTGCCCAGCTCTAACACCAGTACGTCGTCCAGAACGATTTCGCTTACCGGTATTTCTATTACCTCGCCGTCGCGCATAACCTTGACGGTATTTGAGGCAAGTATCGAAAGTTTATCTATCGAAAGCTTCGAACGGATTTCCTGAATAATACCTATTACGATATTCGCTGTAGTAATGAAAAGCACGAGGTAGTTGGTGAACCCCTTGGTGTTTGCGATAATCAACGCAATTCCGGCAAGCAGACACAACAGGTTGAAGAACGTGCAAATGTTGCCTATAAAAATGCTCGCATAGGATCGTGAGTACTTTTTGTTAGTGTCGTTAAAGAGGAACTGCGTAAACCTAGTCTGAACCTGCGCAGTGGAAAGCCCCTTGTTCAACCTCGGCGAAAAACGTTCAACCTTGCTGTTCACGGCCTTTTTAGGGTGACGTTTGAAGTACTTTACAATTTTTTCTTTATTAAATTCTTCCTTCTTTTTACCCTTTCCCGTTTCGGCGTCTTCCAAAGCTTCGTTCTGTACGCTTTCTACGTCAGCCGCAGCTTCGTCAACGGTTTCCTCAGGAATTTCCGCAGACTTATCTTTCTTATCTTTCTTATCGTTTACTTTATAAAATATTTTACTCATAAGCTACCAATTAAAATATTTCTACAAACTACATTATAACACAGCCAAAC
>CAMWNA010000005.1 GCA_947175515.1 uncultured Clostridia bacterium
GCTTCCGTTTAATATTATATAACTTATATTTGAATTTTGCAAGAGAGTTTTTATATCCGCAACGGTAAAATTTTTAATCGTCGCGTCCTGCGAGCCGACTATTTCACAATCCGTAACGATATCCCATAGCGCAACTTTATGCCTTATAAGAAGTTCGCGCTTACCCTCAGTCGTTTGCGGAACTTCCTCTCCGAAATAAGTACAGAGCGTGCGCCAGAATCTGTTTTGCGGATTGCCGTAATAAAATTCTATTTTACGGCTTTTGACGGACGGGAAGCTCCCGAGTATCAGAACTTTGCTGTCTTTATCGTATACAGGCGGAAAGCCCGTTTTAACTTCACTCATAACTTCAAAGGCTTGTCCACGTTGCCAACAACGGCAGTCGCAAGGTGCGTTTCGTCAAAATTGCACGCGACTGCTTCCATAACGTCGTCAAGAGTTACTGCCGCAATCTTTTTCACACGCTCCTCAAAGTCGTAAACCTTGCCGCTGTAAATAAGCTCTTTGCCGTATAAAAGCATTTGCGAGCTTGTGCTTTCCTGCGCGAATACTGACGACGCCGTCATCTGCTCTTTACCGCGCATAAATTCCTCGTTGGAAATATTGTGCTTAATATCTTTTATACAATCGCAAATTGCCTGCGCGCTTTTCATATAGTTTTCGGCGTTGACCCCTGCGTAAACCACGAGCGAACCCGTTTCCGCATACGGAGACACGTAGGAATAAACAGTATATGCAAGTCCAAGCTCCTCCCTGACCTTTTGGAAAAGCCTTGAAGACATACTTCCGCCTAAAACTGAATTCATAATCTGTGTTGCGTCGAAAAGCCTATCATACCTCTTTACCGAAGGAAACGCCATAGCGAGGTGTACTTGCTCTATATCCTTCTTTTTGAAAAGCGACTGACCGGCAAGCGTTACCGGAACAGGCGCGTTATCGGAAGGCGCCGAGTGAACGCCTGCGAAGAAGTCTTCCGCAAGCTTTTCGGCAACAGAAATATCGATATTTCCGGCCATTGAAATTACGATATTTTCAGGAGTATAACGCTTTTTTAGATAGTCGTAAATATCGGATCTTGTAAATCCGTTTACGTTTTTACGGCTGCCGAGAATATTTCTGCCGTAGCCGCGTTCACCGAAGTACGCGCGTGCAAGCAAATCCAAGCAATAATCGTCGGGGGTATCGTCGTTCATATTTATTTCTTCAACTATAACGCCCTTTTCACGCACCATTTCGTCCTCGGGAAAGGTACTGTTTAAGAACAGGTCGGAAAGTATTTCAAACGCTTCAGCCGCGTGTCCTGTCGTAGATTTTGCGTAATAGCAAGTAATATCTTTTGAAGTAAAAGCGTTTACCTGCGCGCCGATTCTGTCCATTTCATCCGACAGAGCAAAAGCAGAACGCTTCTTCGTGCCCTTGAACATCATATGTTCGATAAAATGGGAAATGCCGTCCTCTTTATCGTTTTCCACACTTGCGCCCGTGTGAACAATAATTCCCATAGTTACGGACATAAGCCCCTGCATTTGTTTCACAATAAGTCTGATACCGTTTTCAAATTTTTTGTAATGAACCATTATACTCCTAAATTTTGCGAGACCGTAACGGCAGTTAAACCGTTATCTCTTATGTAAGTTAATATCTTAGGCAAAGCCGTAACAGTGCAATCCGTAGGATGCATCAATACGAATTCGCCGTTCGTCAAATTTTTTGTGGCACGGCTGACTATTAAGTCAACGTCTTTATCGCGCCAGTCGATTGTGTCCCTGCTCCACATTATAACCTTTAAACCAAGAGATTCGCAAGCGTTTAGCGTTGCTTCGTTAAAAGCGCCCGAAGGCGGTGCAAAAAGCGTTATGTGCGTGTTGCAAATCATATTTAAAAGTTTGACGCTGGGGCGTATTTCTTCCAAGTTCGCGTCGTATGAAAAGCGCGAATGATCTTTATGAAAATATCCGTGACTTGCAATTTCGTGACCGCGCGCATAAATTTCACGGACGCAATCTACGTTATCGTCAGCCCAGCTACCGCCTATAAAGAAAGTTGACTTAGCTCCGTACTCGTCAAGCACGTTCAAAATTTCAAGCACGTTTTCCGTATGCTCGTAAACGTTAAACATTAACGATACGCCTTCGCCCTTTTCGGCGCTGTAATAGAGATTGGAATTTTCTTTTGATACGGCAACGGCGTTTCCGCCGAAAAAGCCGATAAGCGACACTGCCAGAACAATCACGAGCAGTAAACAGTTGGTTATTACGGTTACAAATTTACTTTTCAATTAGTTTACCCCTAAACATTAAATACTATTTATATAATATTACGAATAAGGGTAATTCTTGACTATTTAAGCTTTATAATAGTAACTCCCGTTTCACCCTCGCCGTATCTGCCGAGGCGGTAAGATTCAACGTTTTTATGCCGCGCCAAATGTCTTGATATGGCGTTTTTTAGTTTGCCGGTGCCGACGCCGTGAATTACTTTAATTTCTTCCAGATTATCCGTGACCGCGCGATCGATAAAATTATCCACCTCGTACAAGGCTTCCTCTACCGTTAGCCCCAAAACGTTGATTTCAAGCACAGGCTGCGTATTTGAAGAAAAATTTTTAATTATTTTGACCTTATCTTTTGCGTTTAAATTTTTGTTGTTGGTTTCCGCATTTCCGTCTATTAAAAGGTCTGAAACCTTACAGCGCAGCGTCATTCCGCCGCAGGAAATTTCCGCCTCGCCCTTTTTTTGCGAATAATTAATAACCTGCCCGTAGCACTGCATAAGATTTATAAAAACTCTGTGTCCGGCTTTCAGATTATCTTTCGTAGCCTGAACCAAGCCCGTTACGTTCGTACTGGAATTTTCCTCGTCGTAAGAAATATCTTCAAGTCTGTTTTTGAGTGTTCTTGCTTTTATTAAATCGCTTTCCGACACGTTATCTGCTTTGAATATCTTCTCTATTTCGTTTAAAATTTCTTCCGCCCGTTCGGTGCGCTCCGCAATAATTCTTCTACTTTCAACCCGCGCAGAACGCGAAATTTTTTCCTTCTCCTTTTCTAGCGCTTCGCTTTGGATTTTTAGTTCAGCCAGCTTTAAGTTCCACTCACGCTCCAGCGCAATCGCGGCAGAAAGTCTTTCCTCTGCTTCAAGTCGGCTTTCTTCCGCGCGGTGTAAAACGTTTTCAAAGCTTTTTGCTCCCTCGGAAAGAAACCCCACAGCGTCGTTTAAAATGCTTTCGCTCATACCCAGTCTTCTAGAAATTGCCAAAGCGTTGCTTGCGCCGGCAAGCCCTATTTTAATGCTATACAGGGGCTTTAAGGTGTTTGCGTCAAACTCCATACTGGCATTTTCAATTCTATTAAAGCTATAAGCAAACTCTTTAAGCGGAGTAAAGTGCGTCGTCACAATGCCCTTACACCCTTTGCTTAAAAGGTGTTTAACCACGGCTTTTGCAATAGCCTGCCCTTCGTCGGGGTTAGTACCGCCGCCGAGTTCGTCGATTAAAACAAGGCTATTTGCATTCGCTTTGTTGCAGATATTAATAATATTTATGACGTGCGATGAGAAAGTTGAAAGGCTTTCTTCAATGCTTTGGCTGTCCCCTATATCGCAGAAAACGTTTTCAAACACAGAAACGCTGCTGCCTACCGCCGCAGGAATAAACAAACCGCACGCTGACATAAGACAGAAAAGACCGCACATTTTAAGCGTTACGGTTTTACCGCCTGTATTTGCGCCGCTTAAAACAAGAAAATCATAATCCGAGCCAAGCTCGATTGAAACAGGCACAATATTGGTTGCGTCGATTAAAGGATGTCTGCCCTTAATTATGTTTATATATCCCTTGCCGTTGACCTGCGGTTTTGTACAGTGCAGCTTATAGCAATATTCCGCACGTGCAAAATCTGCGTCTATCTGTGCAAGTATTTCCATATTGAGTTTCAACTGCTCGCTTACCGACCCGATTCGGACAGAAAGAGATTTCAAAATTGCCTCAACCTCCTCGCGCTCGTCAATAGTAAGCGAAATCAACTCGTTGTTTAGCTCTAAAACGTATTCAGGTTCGATAAAGAAAGTTGCTCCCGTCTGAGAACGGTCGTGAACGAAACCGCACACCTGATTTTTGTACTCAGCCTTGACGGGTATTACGTATCTATCGTTTCTTATAGTTACTATTCCGTCCTGCAAAAACTGCTTATCCTTTGTAAGATATTCCGAAAGCTTTGTTCGGATTTTTTCATTCAGGCTTTTAATTCTGCTTCTTATGGTATACAGTCTGTCGCTTGCATAGTCGCTTACAGCGTCTTTTGAAATTATCTTTGTACAAACCTCATCCTCAAGCGAACGGTCAAAATACAGCTTTGCAGTTCTTTTGCGCATAATTTCGAAAGATTCATCGCTAATGCGGTCAATCCCGTCGCAAGCAATTCGTGCCGAGCGCAAAAGAGCAACGCATTCAAGTAATTCTCCGCAAGACAGGGCAGCGCCCTTTGCCGCTCTGTCAACAACTTCTGTTAAATCAGTAAAATATTCAACTTTGCTTACGCCGTATTTATAAAGAAGCTTGTCGCACTCCTCGGTTGCGGCAAGGCGGCAGCTTACTTCAGACAAATCTGCTGAAGGCAGGCAAGTTTCTATTATCCTTCTTCCGCCTTCAAGCACGGCAAATTCACTCACCAATGCAAGAATTTTATTAAGTTCCAGTCTTTCCTGATCTCTTAAATCCATCTATTCAATCCCGTTTGCGGAGTGACCGCGCGTATAGTTTGTGAATACTTTTTCAAGCTCTTTCGCGTTTTGTGCAACTTTAACAGTATTTTCATTGCATAGAGAAAAGTCAAACAGCTTGCCTGCCGAAATATCTTTTGAAATCAAATCAGAACAGTTATAAACTTCAAAGCGGCATTCAGAGGTTTTGTATCTGCGTAAAGGGAACTTGCGACCGGCTGAATCGGTAAGCGTGTATATGGAACGTTTATCGCAGCTTGCACACTTTTTTTCGAACGGGCAATAAATAAGATCCATTACCTTGATGTTGCCTGCAATAAGGTAAAAGGAATTTTTGGTTGAAAGCTCCCTTGCCTCTTTTTCCGTCAACTCTTTCGATATGCAAATATAGTCTGCTACACAAAGCTTTAAGGATAACGTATTTGTAATATTGAAGCCCGTACCGGCAAAAAATTTTACGTCAAGCTCTTTTGCAAGTTTTAACCCGTAATACGAGTCGCAGTAAATTCCGTCAAATTTTTTTGCAACGGATTTCACTTTTTCAATTTCTTCCCCAGTCAGATACGGTGGAAGATACAGAAATTTTTCCCCGTCGAAAATTTCTGCTAAAAACTGAAAGTCATTAAAATAATCGTTTGGTTTGAAAATGCCTATATCTGCCTTTAAATTTTTAAAGCTGGTGCAGATAGCCGCAGTTTTATTATTATTTGCGGTTTTGACGCCATAAAAGTTAAAATCTGCCGTGATTTTAGCGTTTTTGCTAGCAGTATGCGTGGCATAGTACTCCGCAAACACTGACCGTCTGAGAGAATTAAGTTCAGACTTAGGTAAAAACACCTCGTCTGCTTCAATATCACCAAACTCAACCGAGAACGGGTACGTATCGGTTTTTTTAAAGCAGCCCTTAATTTCCTCAATACTCAGCGGTCTGTTTTGTGCAGACTGCAAAACAGAACTTCCATAAAACTTATAACCGTTAATTGCAATTTCCGCGCGACAGCCGGCTTTAAAACTTGCGGAAATATTTATCGGCAACGTACGCTTTGCTTCAAGCAATTTTTTATTTAACAAAGTATCGGTAGTTATGAAAACTTTATCGCCGTTTTTAAGCCTGTCGCGTGTGTTTATAATAAAGCCGCTTTTCGCCTCGCCGCCGTATACTCCTCCGCCGATTTCCTTACCGCTACGGAGAATTTTAAAGCCGTCCCCATTCGAAAGCTTATCCAATGTTTGGCAAATATATTTTCCGTTTTCAACTTTTATAACGCCTATAAATTCACCAATATGCCCCTGCACAGCAGATGAAAGAAAACTTTTATCCTGCCCGAAAGCAAGCCCTTTCGTGTAATTGCCGCGGTTGTACGTACGCTTTAGCGCATTTAAATCGCCGCGTATTCCATTTAATAAGTTTCTGTAATAGCTTACTGAAGCGGAAACATATTCGGGGCGCCTCATTCTTCCTTCAATCTTAAAGGATGTAACGCCCGCGTCAATCAGTTTATTAATATCCTCTCCTACGCACAAATCGGACAACGAAAGCCTGTACGCTTCCTCCTCGAAACCGTTTCTGTTAACGGAATACAACTTTCTGCACGGCTGTTTGCACCTGCCGCGGTTGCCGCTGTTTCCTCCTGCAAAAGAGGACATATAACACTGTCCTGAAAAACACGTACACAACGCGCCTTGAATGAAAGCCTCAGTTTCAATTATTTTACTAATTTCTTTAATATCCGCAAGCTTTGTTTCCCTTGCTAAAATTACCCTGTCGAATCCGTATTCCTTTGCAAGTCTCGCCCCGTAAACGTTGCACGTTCCTGCTTGAGTGGATAAATGGAGTTTAATTTGCGGAAAGCTTTCTTTAAGATATTTTCCAAGAAAAATATCCTGAATTATAATTGCGTCCGCTCCGCTATTCCAAACCTCTGCGGCAGATTTCAAAAAATCTTCAAGCTCGCTGTTTTTTACTACAGTATTCAATGCGACATAAACCTTTACGCCGAATAAATGAGCATAACCGCATAAATCCACCAACTTTTCAAGATTAAAATTTTCCGCAGAACTTCTGGCAGAAAATCTATCTAAACCCAGATATATTGCATCCGCTCCTGCATTTATAGCAGCAAGCGCGCAGCTTTGTCCGCCCGCAGGCGCTAATATTTCAGACATAGTACTATACTAACCCGAATTTTTCTATAATTTGCGCCACTGCGCCGTCATTGTTGGTAACTGAAATAAAGTCCGCAATCTCTTTAAGTTCTTCTACTGCATTCCCTACGGCAACGCCTAAGCCTGCGGCTTCAACCATTGACATATCGTTTAGGTTATCGCCTATAGCTATGGAACGCTTATTGTCAACGCCGTAATGATTAATCAGATATTTCAAAGCTTCGCCCTTTGTTGAGCCGTAGGGAGAAATTTCTACCAATACCTTTGCGCTGCAAGTCACGTCAAATCGATCTCCGAAACGCGACTTTATTTTGTTATACAACTCCGCCCTTTCCTCCGGCAAAACAAGACAAGCTATTTTTTGGCAATCTTTTCCGTTCTTTAAAACCATATCCTTTATGCTTTTAACAGAGATTGCATCGACGCCCGTAATTTCTTCATAAAGCTTTAAATGCTTCTCGTTCTTATTGATATTTGTGTATAATACCTCGTCGCTATAAACGTTTATATTTGCTTTAATACTTTCAAGATATTTGCAGATTTCCGCCGCATCTTCAAAGCTTATACCTCCGCATCTAATTATCTTTCCGCTTACTATATCTGCAATGACTGTTCCTTGATAAGCGGCAACTAATCCTTTCAGACCAAGCCCTCGGACGCAAGGCAAAATAGAACGCAACATTCTGCCTGTACAAACAGCGAATATTCCGCCGGCAGTAACATATTCGTTTATAGCGGCTTGTACGTTTTCCGGAATCCGGTTTTTATCGTTTAAAAGCGTTCCGTCGCAGTCGGAAACTATCAGTTCATAATTTAGCTTTTTCATAAATTTTCTTCAAAGTAAGTTTTAATTTTTTCTGCAAGACTTCTGCCTATACCTTCGCAACCCGCAAGCTCGTCAATACTTGCACTCATAATTTTATCAAGAGTTCCAAACTTTTCCAACAACGCAATTCGCTTAACCTTTCCCACACCGTCGATTTCCGTAAGCACGCTTTCAAGATTACGCTTCGAGTGAATATTCCTGAAATAGGTTATAGCAAATCTGTGCGCTTCGTCCCTGATTCTTTGCAGCATTTTAAGCGAATAATCCCTGTGGGAAATTTTAACGCTTTCTTCGCTGTTCAACGTAAACACTTCTTCCTCTCGCTTGGCAAGCGAAATGAGTTCTATTCCGAAAACGTTCAAATTATCGAAAATTTGTTTTACTGCGGAAAGCTGACCCTTGCCGCCGTCAATTATAATTAAATCGGGTTTTGGGAAGCGTTCTTCCCCGTCCGTACCAAGTTTGGAAAGTCTGCGCGTCAATACCTCCTGCAAAGACGCAAAATCGTTTGCGCCTTCAACAGTCTTTATTCTGAACCTGCGGTAACTGCTTCTGTCGGCTTCGCCGTCGATAAACACTACCATTGAGCCGACCTTGTCAACGCCGCTGATATTGGAAATATCGTAGCACTCCATTCGGCGCGGATATTTTTCAAGCTTTAAAAGCTCCAGCAAACGTTTACAAGCATTCACCGTCATATCGTCGCGATGCTTGATTTTATCAATTGACTTTTCAAGATATTCCGCCACGTTCTTTTGTGCCATTTTTAAAAGCTGTGCTTTCAAGCCCTGCTTTGCAAGCGTCACTTCTACAGTTTTATCAAACTTTTCTTTAAAATAACTTTGTAAAAGCTCCTTTTCGCAAAAGTCTTCAACAATAATTTCCGATGGTATTTCGTGGTTTGAATAGTATTGAATTACGAACCCTGTCAGCGCTTCACCGTCAGACATATGCGCCTCGTCCAGTGCATAATTTGCTCCGCCCTGCATAAAGCCTTTACGAGTTACCAATACGTTAATAGCGGAATACAATCCGTTTGTTGCGTACGCAAGAATATCCGCATCAATATACTTTCCGATTGCCGTGATACGCTTAGCTTCTAGCTTTGAAAGCATTGCTAGCTTGTTTTTATAGTCAAGCGCAAGCTCAAAATTTTCACCGTCCGCGGCGGAAAGCATTTTGTTTTTTAAAACGCGTTCTGCATCCTTATAATTCCCGTCAAGAAATTCAAGAGCCTTTTTAACTTGATTTGAATATTCGTCTCTATTTACCTTATGCGCACAGGGAGCCGTACAGCGCTGAATATGGTAATTTAAACACTCCCTCTTTGGCTTTTCAGAAACTTGCGTATGACATAAACGAACGTTGAAAGTGAGCTGTAACGTATCTAAAATATCTTTACAACTGATACCACCCATGTACGGTCCGAAATAGCGGTTGCCGTCCTTTTTAATCTTGCGCGTTATACAAAAGTTAGGAAATTCTTCCTTTAAATTTGCTTTAATGTAAGGATAAGTTTTATCATCCTTTAAAAGAATATTGTATTTCGGCTTGTACTTCTTAATAAGGTTGTTTTCAAGCGCCAGCGCGTCAATTTCGCTGTTTGTTATGATGTAATTGAAATCACGTATATTTTCAACCATTTTCATAACTTTTTGCGGTTTCGGCGAATTATGGAAATACTGGCGCACCCTGTTTTTCAGCACGCGCGCCTTACCGACGTATATCACGTTTGAATAGCCGTCAAGCATTATATATACCCCCGGATTGTCCGGAAGAAGCTTAAGTTTTTCCTTTATTACATCCATAACCGCTATTTTTAATTATACCACATAATTAAACGTTTTGCAATATTATAGCCACTGTTTGGGCAATATAAAAGGCTCTGCTACAAAGCAGAGCCTTTTAATAGCTTAAATTAATTTACGGATACATAATTACTCGGTTTCAATACGCCTGCCATATTTAAGCAATCAAGCCTAGCCTGTTCAGCTGAAGTTAATCTTGAAGCTTGTGTTTTACTGTCCTTATAATAGAATGCGGAAGAGTCGGTATCAAACGTTTTATTAAATATATTATCGTTTGATACTGTTTGCGTACGCGATGTGGCTACTGTTACGTTATAAGCAGTGGTATTGAGTTTATATTTATCGTCAACGCCCGTTTCTATAATCGCACAATTATAGAGTTTAGCTACCCCTCTATACGTAGTATTGTTATCTTTATAATCTTGGGTTACTACAGGATTCAAAGCGTTTTCAAAATAACACGCCTCTATAAACGCATATCCACCGGCACGGATAGACATATTTGTACCCGTAGATTTATAGTAATAATTGTTGTACATATGCATGTTGGCTTGCCTTGCAAGCGGAAGACGCGACTGGCATTTGTCATAGAAATTATGATGGAACGTTATATTCGCAGATTTGTGCGAATCGCCTCCGCCGATAAGTCCTGTTTTATGGGTTTCAATATAGTGGTTATATGCAATAGTTACGTACGCAGTACCTTTGAAGTCTGTACTACCGTCTCCGTCGTGTTTATCCTGCTCGTTACATACGTCCCAATAATTCATTCCGATATTAAACGTATTATTATGCAACCATATTCTGGTGGAAGTGAATTTTTCTAAGGAAGTAACGCTGGTGCTACCTTCAAAACTGCAAGCATCTTCAGTGTAATCACTGAACGTTAAATTCTTAATTTCTATAGAGTTTGATTTTTTCCAAGTCAATCCCCATTGGAATAAACCAGCATCGGTTCCTATTCCCTCTACCGTTACATTTTCCGCACCTGAGATCTGACAATCGTTCCAGCAAGAGTCAAATTCCTTTTTGGAATCGTCCCATTTCAAAGTGCCCTCAAGATTATCTAAAACTGTGGCAACAGATGTATTATAGGTATTAAAGCCACCGTCCGACAATTGCTTCTGCGTATAATTCTGCTTTGATAATGTTGCGCCACCATGCCCGAGCGTATTTTCTATGACCACATCGGGAGTAATATCGTCGCCGATGTGCCCACTCGTATTATATTCAATGGTGTTCCAAGTAGCAGCGCCTATAGTACCGACTATTCTTATAATTACAGGCTTGGAAGACTTAGAAAGATTTTGTAAAATCTTTACTATACCCTTACACGTAGTGCTTCCCAACTGCGCCGTTACACTATTCTTCGTTGCTTCTGTGACGTAAATTATCTGTGCGTTAGATTTCGGAGTACCGTCATTATTGTAACCGCCGACGCCGGAAGTCGCATTGAAGTGCGCATAACCGGACCTGTCCTGAGCCGTTACCGTTATATTCTCCTTAACGGTTACTTTATCTCCCGCAACCACTTGAACGTCGTAAATACCTGCAGCGATACCGACTATATCTGCACGCACGGTAGCCGTTTCGTCATTAACGCGAACAAGTTCATCATCTATTTCTACATATTTACTGTCGCTTTCCGAATGTTTTTTATAATGAACGGAATAACTGTTTTCACTAACGTTTTTAACCTTGGGGAATTCAACGTAAATCCCTTCGTCGTAGCCTGCGCATGCAGAAATTTTTAAATCATCGGAAAGGTTTGCTCCCCATCGAGCATAGTAGGTTTTATCGCCGTTATCTGTATTTGTAACCGCAGTAACTTTTGTTCCGCCGCTATTTGCCGTATACCAGCCTATAAAGGTATATCCGTTTCTGGTGACGTTTGTTGGCAAGATTACACCCGTGCCGTAAACGTAAGAATTAACGTTTCCTGAAACCGTACCGCCGTTTGCATTCAATGTGATTGAATAAGTTTTAGGCGTCCACTTTGCCCAATACTCAACGTCGCCTTCCGCCGTAGAAGGGATTTGAGAATAAGCTCTACCGGTAAAGTTTTCGTTATCGTACCAGCCGGCAAAATCGTAATAATTTTTCTCAGGTATAGGAAGCTCTTTTGCAACGCCTTCCTGATATTCGTTAACCTCTTCAGACAGAGCACCGCCGTTCGCGTGAAGCGTTACGTTGCCTGTTTTACTCTGCCAGCGGGCATAAAAAGTTTTAGCGCCTGAGTCGGTCGCGGAAATAGCCGTAACCCTGTTGCCGCCTTCGTTTTGAGTATACCATCCAAGGAACCTGTAACCCGTGCGCTCAGGCTCGGGAAGTTCATAATACGTACCGTAGGAATATTCCGTAACGTTGGTTTTAAGCGTACCCCCGTTAGTGTTCAACGTTAAACCGTATTTATTAGCATTCCACTTTGCATAGAACGTTTTATCTCCGGAATCAGAATCACCGATTACCCTTACCGCTTCGCCATTAAAGCCTTCGTTTTCATACCAGCCGACGAAAACGTAACCAGTTTTTTCAGCCGAAGGCAATTCCGCGCCTTTAAGATAAGTATAAGAATCAAGCTCCCCTAAAAGCATACCTCCGTTCAATTCAAACGTAACGCTGAAGGTCTTTGCAGTCCATTTAGCATAGAAGGTCTTATTCCCCGTATCCGTTGAAGAAATCTTAGTGATAATTTCACCTTCATAGTCGGAATCGGCGTACCATCCGACGAAATCAAAATTATCCCTTGTAGGAATAGGCAAAATAACTTCAGAGCCTTCTTTGTAAGAAGTAAGTTCTTCCTCCACGGTACCGCCTTTTAATACAAGCTTAACACTGTGTGAAGTACCGTCCACGCCGCCGAAAATGTCGCACGCGGACATTGTAATCATTGATAGTGCAAGTATAATTGCAATAAATGCTTTTCTGAATTTCATTTTTCTCCTCTCAAAAAAATTATTGCATTATAATTATATCACTAAATGTTAGAAATTGCAATTTTTTGCAACTGGTTTTCTAAATTGAACAAAATGAAAAGACGCACGGTAATACCGTGCGTCTTTCAGCAACCGAGAAACTCAACGCCTTTTAGCATAACGTCGTTTACGGTATCGTTGACAAGACTGTAAAAAATTATTTTGCCCTGCCGTTCGCTTTTTACTATTCCCAGATTTTTCAAAAGCCTTAACTGGTGTGAAACAGTAGTCTGATTAATCTGAAGCACGCGCGACAAATCAGTTACGCACATTTCCGAAATTGCCAAAGCCGATAACATTCTAACACGCGTCGGGTCTGCAAATATAGAAAAAAAACAAACGATACTGTCAAGAACGTCGCCTTCCGGAACGTATTCTTTGACCAAATCTTTTGTGCGTCTATCCAATAACATAGTTTCAAGCATACTGAAAACCTCCTGCATAAATTATAATGCCGCGTATGCTTATATGTCAAAACGTTATATTGACGCATTAAGTCATAAATAAAGTAATTTTGTCACTTACTCTCTATCGACGTAACCGTATATCCCGCTTCGCTTATTACAGATGTTATTACGCTATCTTCAACGGCTTCCCTGCTTCTTACAACCGCAAGCTTCTTTTTAAGTTTTACGTCAGCCGAAACGACGCCCTCAACCGCGGAAAGAGCCTTTTCTACGCGATTTGCGCAATGTTCGCAACACATACCGTCAATATAAACGATTTTTTTCATAAACATATCTTCCTTTATAAATTTTTTATTTTTATATCTTAAAAGCCGCAATGCGTTACATACAACGAATAGCGAGCTTAAGCTCATACACAAAGCTGCAATCATAGGTGTAAACGAAAAACCGAGGGTGGAGAATGCACCTGCCGCAACGGGTATCATAACCACGTTATAGAAGAACGCCCAGAAAAGGTTTTCCTTTATATTGCGCACCGTTGCCCTGCTTAAATCGAACACCGTATCAAGCGTGCGTAAATCTTCACTTACGAGAACGACTCCTGCGGAATCGATTGCAACGTCCGTTCCGTTTCCCATAGCAATTCCCACGTCAGCCTGTTTAAGCGCGGGAGAATCGTTTATTCCGTCGCCAACCATTGAAACACAACCGCCGACAGACTGCACGTTTTTTACCGCATTCAGCTTATCTTCAGGCATTACCTCTGCAACGTATTCGTCGATACCGACGCTTTCCGCCACCGCTTTCGCCGTCTTTTCACTATCGCCGGTAAGCATCGCAATACGCATTCCTCGTGCTTTCAGTAAAGCGACAGCCTGCGCGCTTCCTTCCTTAACCGTATCGGCAACCGCAATTAACGCAAGTACCGACTTACCGTCGGCAAAATAGAGCACCGTTTTGCCCTGAGCAGATAATTCCTCCTCACGGGCTTTGACTTCATTTGATATTTTTATGCCGTGCAAAAGCTTTACATTACCCAAAAGATAGGTTATACCTTTGTAATCGGCACTGGCGCCCTGCCCGACGGTATATTCGAATGATGAAACTTCGACGCTTTCTTCGGCATAATCAACCACGCATTTTGCAAGCGGATGATTTGAATTTTTTTCTATACCGCAGGCAATTTTTAAAACCTCGTCTTTATCGCAGTTAAAGGTAACGACGTCAGTCACCCTTGGTTTGCCTTCGGTAATGGTCGCCGTTTTATCCAGCAAAACCGAATTTATTTCACTGACCTTTTGCAGGTTTTCGGCATCCTTAAAAAGTATTCCCAAGCTTGCCGCCCTTCCAGTCGCCGTCATAATCGCCACGGGCGTCGCAAGGCCCAAAGCACACGGACAGGAAACAACGAGAACGTTTATTGCGTAAGTTACGCAATGGTCGGCGTTGAAACCTCTATCGATTATCAGCCATATAACGAACGTTAAAAGCGCAACCGCCGTGACTGCAGGCACGAAAATTCCAGCAACCTTATCAGCAAACTTCTGAATAGGCGCCTTACTTGCGCCGGCCTCGCGCACCATAGTTATTATTTTAGAAAGCGTAGTCTGTCCGCCCACACGCTCGGCTTGTAATTTTATCAAGCCGCTTTTAACGAGTGCGGCGGAAGTAGCCTCGTCGCCTACCGTAACCTCCACCGGAAGGCTTTCGCCTGTTATCGCGCATTTATCAACAAACGAACTACCGAAAACAATTTTGCCGTCAACGGGAATATATTCGCCCTGTTTAACAACTACGATATCACCCTCTTTAACTTCCTTCAAGGATACGGTTTTCTGCCGTCCGTCGACTTCGACAGTTACGTTATCGGGGGCGAGCTTCAAAAGCTTTTCAATCTCACCGCCAGTCCTGCTTTTAGAAAGCTCCTCAAGCCATTTGCCGACGGTCACCAACGCGAGAATCGTTGCAGCCGATTCGAAATGCAAGTGCATATGAAGCTCTACCCAATCACCGTTACCGTTAGCAGTTCCGACAAACACTAGCACGGTTAATACCAGCGAATATATAAACGAAACGCCGGAGCCCAGCGCAACGAGGGTATCCATATTTGGAACGCGTTTAAAAAGCACGACTGCGCCGTTTTTGAAAAAGGCATAGTTTAGGCCTATAATTGCCGCAGAAAGCACACACTGATAGAGTGCGAACCAACGAGCATTGCCTTTTTCGGGATTCAAAAAAGGCGGCACAGGAGCACCGAACATATGCCCCATAGAAACGTACATAAGCGGAACCAAAAGGCAAACTGAAATTATAAACCTTATAAAGGTTTTTCTATCACGCGGCTTTAAACCCTTTGGTGCCTCGCTTTCGCGGCTTATACCGTAGCCGAGTGATTTAACCGTTGAAAATATTGCCTCTTCACCCGTCACGCCTTCGTCGAATTCAACCTTCATTGATTTAGCCATAAGGCTAACTTCGCAAAGCGTTACGCCGTCAATTTTACTTACCGCTTTTTCTATTCCGGAAGAACAAGCCGAACAAGTCATTCCTGTTACATTATATCTTTCTGTCACATCTTTCTCCGTTTAAGTTTTTGACTGCATCAAAGAAATTTAACCGTTTCTTCCATTGGTCTGAACATAGAATGCCCTGCCGCAGGCTTACTGTCCTCAGCAGGATATCCAAGCGGCAGAATTGCGACTATTTGCTCGTTTCGGGGCATAGAAAACGCTTCGCGGATTTTTTCGGGGTCATAGTAACCTACCCAACAGGAACCGATACCAAGCTCCCAAGCCTGCAGCATAACATGAGTGCAGACGATAGAGCAGTCAATCTCCCCAGTGTGATATTCTGAAGTAAAAGGGTTCTTCCACTCCCTTTCCTTTACCGACGTAAAAATTATAGCCGTGCTCGCGCCGAATACAAATTTCGACAAAGCCTTTAATTTTTCAATGGCTTCCTCGCTTCTTAAAACGTAAAGTTTTTGCGGTTGATTGTTGCAAGCCGTAGGCGCAACGTTGGCTGCCTCCAATAAAATTTTCAGTTTTTCGTCTTCGATTTTCTTTTCCGAAAACTTGCGCACAGAATAGCGCGATTTTACAAGTTCTATGAAATTCATAGGATCCTCCTTTCAAATTTCGTTGACAAAAGCTTTCATCTGATACTATAATAACACAAGCTTTCCGTTTGTCAAGAACGCACTTTAAAGTGCAATACTTACCTTTTGGAAAGTAAGGAGATAACTATGGATGAAGAAATTTTAAAAAGCTGCAGCTGCCCTTTGGACGCAACACTTGCCGTTATCGGCGGAAAATATAAGATTGATATAATCTACTATCTGTTCGGAAGAACGCTCAGGTACAGTCAGCTCGCAAAGCTTATAGGCGCTACGCCGAAAATGCTTGCCGAACAGCTTAAACAGCTTGAACGCGACGGCATAGTCAAACGCGTTCTATACCCCGTCGTACCGCCTAAAACCGAGTATTCTTTAACACCTCTCGGTGAGGAACTGCGTGCGTCTCTTCTTGAAATGTATAAATTCGGACAAAGACTGTATGCGCTCAGCAATATAAAGCCTAGGTGCGGCGCCGCAGAAGATTTGGCGCGGCTTCAAAACTGAATAACATTATTAATTTTAAAGCCTGATTGCCGTTTTGTCAACGGTAATCAGGCTTTATTGATATTAAATTTTAACTACGGTTAACTAATTCAATTTTTCGAAGAAATAATTTTCATCCAGCTCGCCTTCGATACTCGCTCCCGAACCGAGCGCGAGCAAAACCTTTGCCGTAGCCATTTCAAAGCTGATATCGTAGGCGGCAATACACTCGTCCGTCAAGCCTAGCGCGCTTTCATAGATCCGTGCGCGACTGTCAATAGGTGCAATTACTACTTCTATTCCCAAGCCTTTACAATAGGCTAAAAAGTTCTTAAAGTTTGCTTCCTTGCCTTTTGTACAAACCGTGCCGCTGTGATAAAGCTGAACCATTACGGCTTTCGGCTTTACTTCGGTAAAGCGGTAATAGTCAAAATTCAAAAGCGAATGCGCCTGAATAGTCACCATATCCGTACACAGCTTCTGCGCCCTGCAGGGCTTTCTTTTAAGCCTTAACTGTTCTTCCGAAGGGTTTAAAGGATTTTGCAAATAGACAAACTTTCCGCCAATAATCTCGCCGAAATGAACCTTTAAAATACTGTCGTATTCGCCGCTTATCTGCGTTGCCGAAGTGAGACGGCTTGCGAGGTGAATTTTGCAGTTTTCTCCGTAGTTTGTAAAGCTGACAAACACTCCGCCGTAGTCAACGGCTTGAATAAATTCAACCGCGCCGTAAAAGTTGGTTAAACCGTTGCTTCTGTCGTCATCCAAAGGATACAGCGCCGAAACGAATACAATCGGAATTTGTATATCACAAAAAATCTGACTGAAAAGGTTAGCGGTAAAACACAATGTGTCCGTACCGTGCGTTAAAATAATGCCGTCATACTCCTCTTTATTAACGCCGCGTACGCAGTCCGCCATAACCTCCAAATCCGCAGGCTGCACGTTTTCACTTAGAATATTTAAAGGGCGAAGCTCGTCAAATTGGATATTCCCGCCGAATGCCTGCTTATATTTTTCAATAAGCAGACTTTTACTTTCGTTCTTTAAATCAACTACGCCGCCGCACGTCTGCGAACCGATTGTGCCGCCCGTAAAAATTACGCAAATTCTGTTTTTCTTGCAGTTCATATAATCTTATAAGCTTCCTACCGTTCTGGGATAAAGCAAGGTATCGCGAATATTCTGAACACCCGTTATATACATTATAATTCTTTCAAGCCCCAAGCCGAAGCCGCTATGGGGAACGCTGCCGTATTTGCGCGTGTCAAGATATTCCGTATACGCTTCAAGCGGCATATTGCGCTTTAACATTGCCGATTTCAGTTTTTCCGAATCGGCTTCTCTTTCACTGCAGCCAATTATTTCACCGATTCCTGGAACAAGTAAATCGGTAGCCGCAACAGTTTTATTGTCGGAATTTAATTTCATATAAAACGCTTTTATATCCGCAGGATAATCTGTTACGAATACAGGCTTTTTATAGTATTCTTCCGTTAAATATCTCTCATGCTCCGTCTGCAAATCGCTGCCCCATTCCACGGGGAATTTGAATTCCTTACCGGACTTTTTAAGCACTTCCACGGCTTGGGTATACGTAATTTTCGCAAAGTCGCTGTTTATAACGTTTGAAAGCTTTTCCTTCAAGCCTTTTTCAATACGCTCGTCAAAGTAAGCAATTTCGTCGGGACAGTTTTCCACAACGTCCTTTATAATCGACTTTATAAAATCCTCTGCAATTTCTATTATATCGTGCAGGTCGGCAAAGCAGACTTCGGGCTCTATCTGCCAGAATTCCGCCGCATGGCGCGTCGTGTTGCTGTGTTCTGCGCGGAACGTCGGTCCAAAGGTATAAATCTTACCAAGGCCCATTGCGGCAATTTCGCCTTCGAGCTGCCCGGAAACCGTAAGCCCTGCCTTTGCGCCGAAGAAATCTTCTGCAAAGTATTCATTTTCGGTTTTATATTTGGCGTTCCAGCTCTGTGTGGTTACGCGGAACATCTCGCCTGCGCCCTCGCAATCGCTTCCGGTAATTATAGGAGTGTGAACGTACTTATAATTATGGGTTTGGAAGTAGTTATGGATTGCAAATGAAATGCGGCTGCGCACAGCAAATACAGCTTCAAAATACTTTGTGCGCGGTCTTAAATGCGGAATAGTACGCAAAAATTCAAGTGTGTGATGTTTTTTCTGCAAAGGATAGTCCTGCGGGCAAGCGCCCAAAAGTTGAATTTTCTGTGCGGAAAGCTCAAAGCCATTTCTTTCCGAAGGAATAAATTTACCCGTAACGCAAAGCGCGGCGCCAACTACAAGTGCAGGCTTCACCTCGTTTTCCGGCATTCCGTCCTTTTCAATTACCAGCTGTAAATTTTTAAGCGAAGTTCCGTCGTTAAGCTCTATAAACGCAATACTCTTTGAATCGCGCCACGTTCTTACCCATCCGCAGACGGTTACGCTTTGGTTGACGAATTTAGCGTTTTCCGAAAATAAAACCTTTACGTCGGTATGTTTCATTTTAAACCCTCCCATTGAGTATTAAAAAAACGAGGACTGCCAAAAAGGCAGTCCGCAAAAATTTCTTAGTCTTTCTTTTCGTCCTTGGAAACTACCTCAACCTTGTCGTAGTAGCCGCAATTTGCGCAAACGCGGTGAGCCTGCTTCATTGAATGACAATGAGGACACTCAACAAGCGTAGGAGCCGTTGCCTTGTAGTTCGCAAACCTGCTGTTAGTTCTGCTTTTAGACTGTTTTCCCTTGGGTACTGCCATTATTCTTACTCCTCTTTAATCTTATTGTTTACGTCAATACCCGCACAGTCATCTCTGCAAAGTATGAGATTGGGCTGACTGAAAAGTATTGCATCGTTTACAGCCGTCGTTAAGTCAATAGTTACTCCGTCATAGGAATAATTATCCGCATCGTCTTCGGGAACAAACAGCACCTCAAAAGACTGCTCAATATCTTTAAAGGCTTCGTTAAGGCAATACGAACACTGACCTTTTATGCGGTACTTGACTGTATAGTCTATACCCACACTGTCGTCATCATAAATTTCGTAATTACCGGTAACACGCACACTGCCTTCAAATCCGCAAAGCGGTACAAGACATAAATCTGCGGGCGGTTCGTATTCGAACTCAAAGCCGCCGGTATACTTTTTTAGTGCGTTTAACTTTTTGACCTGAATTTTCATACCGAAAACCGACTGCCGTTGCAACTGCACGGATAGATAGTACACTGGTCCAACGCAATTACTTTGAAATTATATTATATAGTAAAATCTTTGTCAACTTTTTTTAATGTTACGCACGAAATTTTTTATAAAAGTGCGGCGGTCTCTCTTGCGATAACAAGCTCTTCATTTGTAGGAATAATAAGAACCTTAACTTTGGAATCTTTCGCAGAAATCTCGTGTATTCCGTCTTTTCTTACCGCGTTTTCCTTAACGTCGAGTTTTACGCCCAAAAACTCAAGCCCTTCGCATACGCCTTCGCGGACGTTGGGGGAATTTTCACCGATGCCTGCAGTAAAAACTATACAGTCAAGTCCGCCCATTGCAGCCGCGTATGCTCCGACGAATTTCTTAGTCTGGTAATTGAACATATCAAGCGCAAGCTTACAGCGCGCGTTGCCCTTCTTTGCGCCGTCATCCAAATCCCTGAAGTCGCTTGAAACGCCGGATATGCCTGCAACGCCGCACTTTTTATTCAGGTAAGTTACCGCGTCGGCATGGGAAAGATTTTTCTTCCTTGCAAGAAATTCAACCGCAGACGCATCAATATCGCCCGAACGCGTACCCATCATTACACCTGCAAGCGGAGTGAAGCCCATAGACGTATCAACGCAGACGCCGCCGTCAACGGCAGAAATAGACGAACCGTTGCCGAGATGACAGGTTACGATTTTAAGCTGTTCGGGTTTTTTACCGAGATATTTTGCAGCTTCCGCAGAAACGAACTTATGACTGGTGCCGTGCGCGCCATACTTTCTTACGCCGTAAGCCTTGTAGTCGTTATAGTCAATACCGTAAAGATACGCCTTTTCGGGCATGGTTGCGTGAAACGACGTATCGAAAACGAGCGCCATGGGCGTTTTGGGCATAACCTCCATACAAGCGCGAAGACCCGTTGCCGCCGCAGGGTTGTGCAGGGGCGCAAGTTCGAAAGTTTTTTCCTCAAGCGTTTTCTGAACTTCGGGAGTTACTAAAGTTGTTTTCTTGAAATATTCGCCGCTGGCAACTATTCTGTGACCGACTGCGCCTATCTCATCCATTGATTTTATAACACCGATTACGTCGTCGCGCAGAGCGTTTATTACCAGCTCGATTGCGACTTTATGATTAGGCATAGGCTGTTCGTAAACTTTTTCCTGCCCGTTACCCTTTGCCTTTAAAAACGAACCGTCAATACCTATTCTTTCACAGCCTCCCTTAGCGAGAACCTTTTCGGTCTCCATATCTATAAGCTGATATTTAAGTGATGAACTGCCTGCGTTTATTACTAATATTTTCATAAATCTTCCTCCTGTTATTCTGCCTGCAACGCAGTGACCGCAACGGTTGCGACGATGTCCTCAACACTGCAACCGCGCGACAAATCATTCAAAGGTTTTGCAAAGCCCTGACAGATAGGACCGATAGCCATATATCCGCCGAAACGCTGTGCGATTTTATATCCGATATTACCGGCATTTATGTTGGGGAATACAAACACGTTTGCGTGACCTGCAACTTTGGAGCCGGGAGCCTTAAGCTGACCTACTTCGGGTGCGACAGCCGCGTCAAACTGGAATTCGCCGTCAAGCGCAAGCTCGGGAGCTGCGGCTTTCGCAAGCTCCGTAGCCTTCTGAACCTTGGGTACGGTTTGGGTAAATTTATCATCGTTGCCGCTGCCTTTTGTGGAGAAAGACAGCATTGCAACTCTCGGTTCTATGCCTGCGATAACCTTAGCCGTCTTTGCAGAAGAAATTGCAATATCGGCAAGCTGTTCAGCCGTGGGTTCAATATTTATTGCGCAGTCACCGAAAACCGCAACCCCGTCGGGGTTATAAGGGTTATTCTTGTCAGGAGCAATCATTATAAAGCAGCTTGAAACAGTTTTTATACCTGCGGCTGTTTTAACAACCTGCAAGCCTGGACGCAACGTATTAGCTGTGGAATGACACGCACCGGAAACGTAACCGTCCACGTCGCCCGCTTTAAGCATAAGCGCGCCGAACATAGTTCTGTCCTTTGCCTGTACTTGGGCTTCTTCAAGGGTCATACCCTTTGCCTTTCTTGCTTCATATAAAATATTAGCGTATTCTTCGGTTTTATCGGAGGAAAGCGGATCAACGAGAGTTATTCCGGTAAGGTCAACGTCAGGCGCAACTTTTTTGCACTCTGCTTCATTGCCGATAAGCACGATTTTGGCAATTCCCTCTGCGGTAATCTGCGCAGCCGCTTCAACTACTCTTTTATCCTCGCCCTCGCAAAGAACTATTGTTTTGCCCTTTGAAGCTGCTTTTTCCTTAATTACTCTTAGAAGCGACGGCGTACCGTTAATTGCGTCAGCTACTTCTTTTCCCGCTTGCTTGATTTTATCAATCAATGACATATCAATCTCCTTAAAAATGCTTTATTTATCCGATTTTTTTGTTTATAATAAATTTGTTCGGACAAGCTTACCCAAACATTATATAATAATATTTTTCAATTGTAAAGTTTAAAATGAAAATTTGTGCTATTATTTGTGAATTTAACCCGTTCCATAACGGCCATAAGTACCTTTTAGATACAGCGCGTAAGCTTTCAGGCTGCGACGCTTTATTATGCATTATGAGCGGAAATTTTACTCAGCGCGGAGAAATCTGCATACTCGATAAATTCAGTCGTGCAAAGCACGCCGTACTTGGCGGAGCGGACTGCGTAATTCAGCTACCAACATATTTTGCGACTGCACCTGCGGAAATTTTTGCCGAAGGCGCTGTAAAGATACTTGCGTCTATTCCCGACGTTTGCACCGTAGCTTTCGGTTGCGAAAGCGGAAAAGCGCAAAATTTTTTGGAAGCCGCAAAAATTCTTAATGAAGAAAGCCAAGCTTTTAAAAGCACGCTTATAAAGAGGCTTAACGAAGGCGAAAGCTATATAAAAAGCGTTGCCGCGGCGTTTGAAGCGTGCGGCGGCAATAAAGGTTTTATTGAAAGCCCAAACAACATACTCGGCGTTGAATACGCAAAGGCTGTTTTAAAATTAAAGCCTGATATTAAGCTTTTGCCGATTGAACGCGTCGGCGCAGGTTATAACGACGAAAAAATTATTGAAAATTATTCTTCCGCAAGCGCAATCAGGCAAAACCTTGACTCACCCCTTCTAAAAAATAACGTTCCCGTATTTGTATTCGAAGATTTAAAAAATGCACGTTTGGCAGAAGAAGCCTTTGGTAATATTCAAAGATACGCGATCGTTTCAGGCGGTAAAGAGCGGCTTTCAATGACCGCAGGCTGCAGCGAAGGACTTGAAAATAAGCTGTATTCTCTATCCGGTTTGCCCGATAAAAATATTATTAAGGAAGCAACAGGCAAAAGATACTCCGCGTCGCGCATACGCAGAATATTAACCTGCAATGCGCTGGGATTATACGAAAAAGATTGTAAAAAATTTCTGAACGGTGAATTATATATCAAACCGCTTGCTGTAAAGCAATGCGCCAAAGACGATATACTGACCGCTTTAACTCGTTCGATTTTTCCTTTAATTATAAGACAGCGCGATTTGGCAAATCTTTCTGAAAAGGCAAAAGAGTGTTTTAAAAAGGATATTTTAGAAAGCAAGGTTTGGGGAATAGCGAACGGCAAAACAAATTATGATTTTACTTTGTTAACCATATAAAACGGAAAGCGCCGCAGCGGATTTACGCTGCGGCGCTTATAACAAATCTGAGATTAATCTGTAAGCCGAGTTCTGTCGTGTACGGTCATCTATCTAAACTTGCAGTCGCCTGTAAGCTTCAGCGATATTAACGGATAAAGACGGGCGGGCAACCCTAGGCATTAAGCCTTGTCTTTACCCCAATCTTGCATCGGGTGGGGTTTAATTGGCTCCCTCCGTTACCGGAGGGACGGTGAGCTCTTACCTCGCCATTCCAACCTTACAGCAAAACGCTGCGGTATATTTCTGTTCACTTTCCTTGAAGTCGCCTCCTCCTGCCGTTAGCAGGCACCTTGCCCTGTGATGCTCGGACTTTCCTCATGCTGTTTTCACAGCCCGCGACCGTATGATTAACTCAAATCAAAAACATTTTATCATAAAATTAAAATTTGCGTAACTATTTTAATACTATAAGATTGATTTTTTATAAAATTTATTTTAAAATAGGTAGGATTAAATCACTTGGAGAAAGAAATGAAGAAGACCAAAATTATATGCACGTTAGGGCCGGCAAGCGACAGTGAGAAAGTTTTATCTAATCTCATCGACGCAGGAATGAACGTTGCGCGCCTGAACTTTTCGCACGGCACGCATGAAGAGCATGCCGAAAAAATTGCAAAAATAAAAAAGGTGCGCGAAGAGAAAAAAGTTCCACTCCCCATAATGCTTGATACTAAGGGTCCCGAATTCAGAATAAAAACCTTTAAAGACGGAAAAATCACATTAAAGGAAGGCGATACGTTCACTTTTACGACAAAGGACATCGTAGGCGACAGCACGAAGGTTGCGGTTTCATTTGCCGGAATTTGCGAACAGATGAACGCAGGCGACAAAATACTTTTAAACAACGGACTTATGATTTTTGAGGTCGTTAAAGTTGATAAACCTAACGTCGTTTGCAAAACAATAGTCGGCGGCGAACTTTCAAACAGAAAGTCAATGTTCTTCCCCGACAAACAGCTTGATATGGTTTACCTGTCCGAACAGGATAAAGCAGACATAAAGTTCGGCGTTGAACAGGGCGTTGATTTTATTGCGTGCTCTTTCGTTTCCAAGGCGCAGGACATAACCGACGTACGCGATTTCCTGAGGGAATGCGGCTCACCCGACGGCGAGATTGAAATTATCGCAAAAATAGAAAGCCGCGCAGGCGTGAATAACCTTGACGCGATTCTGGACGTGTGCGACGGCGTTATGGTTGCTCGCGGCGACCTTGGCGTGGAGGTTCCGTTCGAAGAACTCCCCAGCATACAGAAAACCATTATCAATAAATGCAGAATCCGCGGCAAGCGCTCAATTACGGCCACTGAAATGCTGGAATCAATGATAAAACAGCCGCGCCCGACGCGTGCGGAAATTTCCGACGTTGCAAACGCTGTTTACGACGGCTCCTCCGCCATTATGCTTTCGGGGGAAACCGCGGCAGGCGCGTATCCCGTTGAAGCAGTGCAGGCAATGGCGAGAATTGCGCAGCAAGCCGAAGTAAATACCGATTACATTGCATACATAAAAGAAAGCGACTACCATATTACCAAGCTTTCGGAAGCTTTGTCGCACTCCGCCTGCACCCTCGCGCAAGACATAGGCGCAAAAGTAATAGTCGTATGCACGAGGACGGGCGGCACGGCAAAAACTGTTTCCAGATTCCGCCCTATGATTGACATAATAGGCATGACTACGGACGAACGAGCATACAGAAAGCTTGCGCTAAGTTGGGGCGTTATACCCGTAATGAGCGAGGAGTTCTATTCCGTGGACGTGCTGTTCCACTACGCGAAGCGCGCGGCTATGGATACGGGGCTTGTTAAAAAAGGCGACAAAATAGTTCTGACCGGCGGAACCCCCAACGGAAAGAGCGGAAACTCGAACCTTATTAACGTTGAAACAGTTTAGCAAATTAAAATTTTAAATACACGAAAGGCGGAGCATTTCCGCCTTTTTCTTTTACCGAAAATACAAGAAGGCTGTGCAAACTTGCACAGCCTTCTCATAGAGAATATGAAAAAAAGTTTTTAGTGTGTTTCAATTTACGATTACATTATACAAAGCAAATGTGACCGTAAAATGATAATTTAATGATTTTTATACTTTTCGAAAATTAATTCAGCAGTCTTAAGTCCGTCAGCCGCCGAGCTTGTTATTCCTCCGGAATATCCGCTACCCTCACCGCAAGGATATAAGCCGCTCAAAGAAACGCTTTCACCGTTTTCTTTCCGCAAAATTCTTACCGGCGAAGAAAAACGCGTCTCCACTCCCGTTAATATTGCATCGGGACTTGCAAAACCTTTAAGGCGCTTGTCCATATCGGGAATAGCCGCCTTCAACGCTTCGACCGTAATATTCGGAAGAACATCGGCAAGCGGAACAAACGACGTGCCTGCGGAATACGTAGGTTTTACGCTTTTAAAACCTTGGGAAACTCTGCCACACGCAAAATCGCCGTATAGCTGAACAGGCGCAGAATAGTTTTTACCGCACATATCAAAAGCCCTTTTTTCGATTGCGCGCTGAAATTCCATACCGGCAAACAGGTTGTCGGAGCCAAAATCTTCCTGCTTCATCTGCACCATAAGTGCGGAATTGGAGTTTGCGCCGTTCCTTGAATATAAACTCATACCGTTTGTAACTACACCGCCTTCCTCGCTTGCAGCAGGAATGACCACACCGCCGGGACACATACAAAAAGTAAATACCGTTCTTTCGTGCGCACGGGAAACGAGTTTATAGTCGGCGGCAGGAAGCCCTATAAAGCTTTTTCCGTACTGCGCAAAACTTATCTCGCTTGCAAGATGTTCAATACGCACGCCAAGCGCAAACTCTCTTGGCTGCATCTGAATTTCAGAGTCCGCAAGTAATCTGAAGGTATCTCTTGCGGAATGTCCAACTGCCAGTACAGCGCAGTCTACGGATATTTCACTTTCTTCGCCTGTTTTAACGTTTTTCAGATGCAGAGTTTTTAGCGTTCCGTCCTTTTTCGTAAAGCCTGTAAACGCGGTATTGAAAATATATCTTCCGCCGTTTTCCTCAATATACCTACGGATATTTTTCAACACCGTAAATAGCCTGTCACTACCTATGTGCGGCTTATTTAAATACGTAACCTCTTCCGGTGCGCCGAATTTTTTAAACAGATTTAAAACTTCGCGGTTAAGCCCGTCATGAGTCTGGGTATTCAACTTTCCGTCGGAAAAAGTGCCTGCGCCGCCTTCGCCGAACTGTACGTTGGAATTTACGTCAAGCTTCCTTTTTTCGAAAAATGCCTGCGTTGTTTTCTTTCTGTCGTCAACACATTCGCCTCTTTCTATAATTATGGGCGCAATACCGCGTTCTATAAGTCTTAACGCACAGAACAGCCCTGAAGGGCCGGAACCGATTACAGCAACATTCGGCGGATTTTTAAGCTTTTCCAATTCCTGTTGACGTTTTTCTGGTTCGTCTGAAACGGCTACGGAATACACCCAGCAGATATTAGATTGGTCACGGGCGTCGAGTGATTTTTTAACAATATTAAAGCTCTTGAAGCTACCTGTCTTTTTACGGACGAATTCAAGAAGCTTGCTTTCGCTTTCACCGATTTTAAGTTTTATGTTGTCTAAACGTTTTACCATTTTCTATTTAATATTGAATCGGCGACTGCCATACCGCTTGTAAACGCCCAGTGCAAATTATATCCGCCGCAATCACCGTCAACGTCCAATACTTCGCCTGCAAAAAACAAATTTTTAATAAGCCTGCTTTCCAGCTCGTTTGTAACCTCGTCCATTTTAATGCCGCCCTTTGTAACCTGAGCATAATCGAAACCGAGCGTGCCCGTCACAGGCAAAGTAAAATTTTTAAGCGTATCGCATATTATTTTTTCGTTATCTGAATTACTGCGCTTTATTACCGCCCTGCCGATTTGATTGTGCAAGGTTCCTGAAAGAAGTTCGCTTTTTTCACAGCCGTCTTTTTTGTGCAATATAATGCTTTTTTCAATTTCTTCATTTGAAAAATCGGGCAGAAATTCAATAGAAAGAATTACGTCATGCTTGTCCGTTATATAAGGCGACACGGCAAAAACCGCATTACCCGAAACACCGTAATCGGTAAATATAACGTCGCCGCGTTTACGAGCCAGAACTTTGCCGTGTTGCATAGCAGTTAATACGCAATCCGCGCGTATACCCTTTAAAGTTCTGATATGCTCCGTCTGCGTTTTCAACTGCACGAGCGACGGATACAGCGGAGTTAGCGAATGTCCAAAATAAGCTGCAAGCGCATAGCTTGAACCGTCAGTTTTAAACTGCTTTTGCGCCTTTCCTCCTGTACACAAAACGAGAAATCGAGATTTTTCAACGCGTGCGCCATTTGTATGTACTTCAAAACCGTAGCCCATACTTATTATCTTTTCTGCTTTAACGCCTGTAAGCAGAGTGATTTCGGAACTTAGCTGCCTTAAAAAATCATCTGCAAGTGCGGAAGCCTGCTTCCCCGCAGGATAAATTCTTCCGCTTTCGTCCGCGCAAAAAAGACAGCTGAAAAGCTTTGTTCCGGCATAAGGGTCGCCGCAAGTGAGCCTTTCAACCAAAGCGGAATTCCCGCCGTGGTAATGCTCCGCCGTCATATCTAAGTTTGAAACGTTGCCCTGCCCGTTGCCCGTTGCGGCAAGTTTCTTGCCGATGCGGTCGCCTGCTTCAATAACGCATATTTTAAGTTGTTTTCCGCCTTTAACAAGACGCGCGGCGCAGGCAAGACCCGAAGCTCCGCCGCCCACTATTACTACGTCATAATTCATTAACTTAATTTTATAACATAAGATTTAAAGTGTCAACGTTTAATGCCGCATAAAATTTCGTTGAGTTTATCCAAGTGAAGCTTCTCATCCTCTAAAATGCGCGATATAATACTTTTAACCTTATCGTCTTTAAGTCTTGTAAGCATCTTATTGTAGGACGCTATTGCGCGTCTTTCGGAGATTATATCATCCTCAACCATATTAACGAGATTACGAGAATAAGTTACGTATTTAGCCGAATAGAAATTGAACGCCGTCGGAGGATTTTGACAATATATTGGCTGTGCGCCCAATGCCATAATGGTTTTTCCTAAAAGCTCTAAATGCAGCATCTCGGCTATTGCAATGCTTTCAATGTCACGGGCGTAATCTTTATATCCCTGTTTATCAAAATTGAAATAGTGATAAAAATATTGCAGTATTGCGTTCAGCTCTCCCGTAGGGGAAGCATATGCAGGGGATATAACTGCCAGACTGTAAGCATCGGGACACAGCCCTTCGGTAGTAGGAAATTCTTTTTCAGCCGTTAAAGGTTTTGCCATAATATATCCGCGCTCCTTTCGCTTTTACATAATATGAAAAAGCTTTAATTAGGGTGCGTTTATATCACACATAGTACTTAACTAAATTATAAAAAAGCGGCAGTACGCCGCTTTTTTAATTATATTAAAGTTTTAGCACGCCTTTTAAGAATTGCCCCGTATAACTGTTTTCACAACCCGCAACGCTTTCCGGATTGCCGCAAACGACAACCGTTCCGCCCTTATCACCGCCTTCGGGACCAAGGTCAATTATCCAGTCCGCCGTCTTTATTACGTCAAGATTATGCTCGATTACGAGGACGGTATTTCCGCCGCTTCTCAGCCGCGCCATAATGTTTACGAGTTTATCTACGTCATAGCTGTGAAGTCCCGTCGTCGGCTCGTCAAGAATATAGAAAGTTTTGCCCGTACTGCGTTTTGAAAGCTCGGTAGCAAGTTTCACACGCTGGGCTTCGCCGCCCGAAAGCGTTGTAGCGCTCTGCCCGAGTTTTATATATCCAAGACCAACGTCGCAAAGAGTTGAAAGCTTGTTATGGATTGCCGTAACGGGTTTAAAAAATTCCGTTGCTTCCTCAACCGTCATTTCAAGAACGTCGGATATGCTCTTGCCCTTGTACTTGACGTCAAGCGTTTCGCGGTTGTAGCGCTTACCTCCGCATACTTCGCACGGAACGTAAATATCAGGCAGAAAGTGCATTTCAATCTGAATTATGCCGTCGCCTTTACAGTGTTCGCATCTGCCGCCCGCAACGTTAAATGAAAATCTTCCGCTCTTGTATCCGCGTTCCTTTGCATCAGGAGTCGCCGCAAACAAATCGCGTATCATTGTAAACACTCCGGTATACGTTGCCGGATTACTCCTAGGCGTTCTACCTATCGGCTGTTGGTCGATTGCTATGACCTTGTCAAAATATTCAATTCCCTCAAAGGATTTGAACGAGCCGAGCTGTTGCCTTGCACCGTTTAAATTGTTAGCCAGATACGGATAAATGATTTCATTAACAAGGCTTGATTTGCCGCTACCGGAAACGCCTGTAACCGCCGTAATAAGCCCTACGGGAATTTCAACCGAAATATTTTTAAGATTGTTCTGTTTGCAACCGCTTACTTTTAGCACTCTGCCATCGGGCTTCACCCGCACTTCCGGCACTTCTATCTTTCTTCTACCGGCAAGGAAGTCGCCGGTTATAGAGCGCGGCTCCTTCATAATATCTTCAAGCGAACCGCAGGCAACTACCTCGCCGCCGTGAACGCCGGCACGCGGACCAATATCCACAATATAGTCGGCTGCACGCATCGTGTCCTCGTCGTGTTCGACTACTATGAGCGTATTCCCCAAATCCCTCAAGCCCAACAAAGAGTTTAGAAGCTTCTGATTATCGCGCTGGTGAAGTCCGATGCTCGGCTCGTCAAGAATATACAAAACTCCCGTCAATGCGCTTCCGATTTGTGTCGCAAGGCGTATACGTTGGCTTTCACCGCCCGAAAGCGTTGCCGCGCTTCTGGAAAGAGTTAAATAACCAAGCCCCACGTTTCTCAAAAAACTTAAACGACTGTTAATTTCCTTTATTATGCTGTCAGCAATCAAATGGTCTGTCTTACTGAAAAAACCGAAGTCAGTGAAATCGGATAAATCGTCAACCGACATATCACAAACCTGCATAATATTTTTACCGCCAACCGTTACGGCAAGCGCTTCCTTTCTGAGCCTTTTGCCATGGCAGGCAGGACAGTCGGATGTACGCATATACCTCTCTATATCCCACTTCACGCCTTCTGACGAGGTTTGGTTATATCTACGCTGTAAATTAGCGGCAAAGCCTTCCCACGCCGTTTTATAGCTGCCCGAAAATTTGAACGCGTTATACGTTAAATCAATCTGCTCGCCGCCGTTACCGAACATCAGCATTTCATATATGCCATCAGGCAAGTCTTTTACCGGCACATCAAGCGAAAAATTATAAACCTTGGAAAGCGAATTCAGATACATCTGGGTCATAGACGAGGAATCCAGATTCCAGCCGCTTATCTTAATTGCACCGTCCCTTAACGTTTTGGTTTTGTCCGGACAGATTAAATCAGGGTCTATAATCTGTTTGAAGCCGAGGCCCGAACACTCGGGACAAGCGCCCCAAGGTGTATTGAAAGAAAATAAACGCGGCTCGATTTCCTCGATTGAAATTCCGCAGTCGGGACAGGCGTATTTTGAAGAATACAGCTCCTCCGTGCCGTCGCAATCGATTATGACAAGTCCGTCCGCAAGATTTAACGCTGCCTCCAAGCTGTCCGTCAGTCGTTTTAAAATTCCGTCCTTTAAAATAAGCCTGTCCAAAATTACCGAAACGTTGTGTCGGATATTTTTTTCAAGACGTATTTCTTCCTGCAAATCGTAAACTATACCATCGATTTTTACTCTGCCGTAACCGCTCTTTTTGTAGCTTGCAAGCTCCTTTACAAACTCGCCCTTTTTGCCGCGCACAACGGGGGCTTCCACCATAATTTTACTGCCCTCAGGCTTGGTCATAACCCTGTCGGCAATTTCATCTACCGTCTGGCGGCGGATTTCTCTGCCGCACTCGGGGCAGTGAGGTATTCCAACGCGCGCGAATAAAAGACGGAAATAATCGTAAATTTCCGTAACTGTACCAACCGTTGAGCGCGGATTGTGCGAAGTGGTTTTTTGGTCGATTGAAATTGCAGGTGAAAGCCCGTCTATAAGCTCAACGTCGGGTTTTTCCATTTGCCCTAAAAACTGACGCGCATAAGAGGATAAGCTTTCAATATATCTCCTCTGCCCCTCGGCAAAAATCGTATCGAAAGCGAGCGTTGATTTGCCGCTGCCCGAAAGCCCCGTAAACACCGTGAGCGTGTTACGCGGTATATGAACGTCAACGTTCTTTAAATTATTTTCTTTTGCACCTTTTACAAAAATTTCTTCTTTCATTGCTTTTTACTTTTCAATAACCTTTTTTTAAGTTCGGTAATAGTATTGCGTATTTCTATCGCCTTTTCAAAATCAAGCTGAGCCGAAGCAATTTTCATAAGCGCTTTCAGCTTCTCAATTTCCTTTGGAATGTCGGCAAGCTTAATATCGTCCGCAGATGATTTTTTGCCGGTTATTCCGATAGTGTTTTTAACTTCCTTTATTATAGTTTTCGGAATTATCCCGTGTTCCTTATTATACTGCGACTGAATTTTACGGCGGCGTTCGGTTTCATCCAATGCGCGGCGCATACTGCCGGTTATAGTATCGGCGTACATTATAACCCTGCCTTCGGCGTTTCTCGCCGCCCTGCCTATCGTCTGAACGAGCGACGTTTCACTTCTTAAAAAACCTTCCTTATCGGCGTCAAGTATTGCTACGAGCTTGACTTCGGGAAGATCTAACCCCTCCCTTAAAAGGTTTATTCCGCACAGCACGTCAAATTCGCCGCTTCTTAGTCCGTTAATAATATCTATTCGTTCCAGCGCGTCAATGTCGCTGTGCATATACCTGACCTTAAGAGAATGTTCCTTTAAATAGTCTGTCAGGCTTTCAGCCATTCGCTTGGTCATAGTTGTAACCAGCACCCTGCCGCCCTCTGAAATTACCCCTTTAATCTCGCCGAGCAAATCGTCAATCTGCCCTTTGGTCGGACGAACGGAAACTTCGGGATCAATAAGTCCTGTTGGGCGGATAAGCTGTTCCACAATGTTCCCCGCCTGTTCCATCTCATACGGCGCAGGCGTTGCCGAAACGCATATCAGTTGCGGTACGCGTGCGTCAAACTCTTCAAAGGTCAAAGGTCGGTTATCATAAGCTGATTTAAGACGGAAGCCGTATCCTACTAAGTTATCCTTTCGAGAGCGGTCGCCGTGATACATAGCGCGGATTTGCGGTATAGTCATATGACTTTCGTCTATAAAGACTAGAAACCTGCCTGTGGGAAAATAGTCCAAAAGCGTGAACGACGGCTCGCCTGCCGTCCTGCCGTCAAAGTAGCGGCTGTAATTTTCAACGCCGCTGCAGTAGCCTATTTCACGCATCATTTCAAGGTCGCAAGTCGTGCGCTGTTCAAGGCGCTGCGCTTCCAAAAGCTTACCGTCGTCACGGAAAGCTTTTACCTCATCCTGCATATCGCGTTCAATCATGGAAAGCGCACTTTTCATTTTATCCGAGCCTACCGCATACTGGCTTGCCGGAAAAATGAGAACGTGCTTTAATTCGGAAATTATGTTGCCTGTCAGCGCGTCCTCTTCGCAAATTCTTTCTATTTCATCCCCGAAAAATTCCACGCGTATGGCAACCTCAGAATTGCTTGCTGGAAAAACTTCAACCGTGTCTCCGCGAACCCTGAACGAGGCGCGTTTAAAGTCAATATCGCGTCTTGCGTATTGAATTTCAACCAGCTTTCTTAAAAGCTCGTCACGCTCCATAGTGTCGCCGGGGCGAAGGGAAATAGCAAGACGGAAATATTCCTCGGGTGCGCCTAAACCGTAAATACAGCTTACCGAAGCAACGACGATAACGTCCTCCCTTTCGCCGAGCGAGCTGGTTGCAGAGTTCCTGAGTTTATCGATTTCATCGTTAAGACTCATATCCTTTTCAATATAAGTATCGGTGGAAGGTATATAGCTTTCAGGCTGATAATAGTCGTAATAGCTGACAAAATACTCCACCCTGTTCTTTGGAAAAAATTCCTTAAATTCGTTGCAAAGCTGTGCGGCAAGAGTTTTATTGTGCGCAATAACCAGCGTCGGGCGGTTTACGTTTTTAATAACGTTAGCCATAGTAAAAGTTTTACCGCTACCCGTAACACCGACGAGAACCTGAGTACGGATACCGTCTAAAATACCTTCCGTAAGGCTTTCAATCGCCTGCGGCTGGTCGCCCGTAGGATTGAATTTTGACTGCAATTCGAATTTCATTTTCAATAAAAATTATATCCTGTTTTAATAATTTTTACAACTGCATTCACCTGTTTGCAACAAAAACAAGTAAGCGAACATACGTTCCATTATACCATTAAGGCGCTATGCTGTCAAATGATTTAATGAAAATAGCCGCCAATATAGGCGGCTTGAAATATTTATTAAGCTTCAATTTTTTCCGGCACGGACGGAAAGTCGACCCAAAACGACGAGCCCTTCCCCGATTCGGATTCGACTCCGAAATCAAACGAATGATTTTCAAGAATTATTTTGACGATATTAAGCCCGAGCCCCGTACCCTTAACTGGTCGGGAATGGTTTTCTTTAACGCGGTAGTATCTGTTCCATATTTCAGGCAACTCGTCTTTGGAAATGCCCTTGCCTGTATCTTTTATGGTGAGCTTTATCCGCTCGTCGGTAAGACTCTTTTTAAGGCTTATGAACACCGTTTTATCTCCGCCCGTATAATTGACCGCATTCCCCATAAGATTATATATTACCTGACCTATTTTTTCCTCGTCGGCGCGCGTATACAGGTTAGCGTCTATATCGACCATAAACTTATAGCCTTGGGTTTCCTGCAGGTAGTCGAATTTATTTATTATTCCGTAAAGAAATTCAGTAAGATTGAAAACCTTGGCATTTATTGCGTCCAGTCCCGAATTTACTTTAGAAACGCTTAAAACGTCGTTTACCAGTCCTGTAAGTCTGTCCGCCTCATCAATAATAACTTGCAAATGCTTTTCGCGCTTTTCCGGATTGTCACCCGAAATTTCGCGTATCATAGAAGCATAAGCCTTTATCATTGTCAACGGAGTTTTTAAATCGTGTGAAACGTTTGCTAAAAGCTCGCGCTGGAAATCGCCGCTTTTCTTAACTTCATCGCGCACAGAGTTCAGTGTATCCGATAAATCGGCAAGCTCCCGATACTCCGCGTTTGCAAAATTTACGTTAAAATCGCCCTTTGAAAAGCGCACGGCGGTAGTTGATAGATTTTTAATACCGTCGGACAGCTTTTGCGAAATAGTGTAAGATACCAACACCGCCACAAGCAGTACAACCGCACCGGCTATTATAAAGTAACCGAGCAAAACTTTCGTAGCGCTGCGGATAATTTTCAGGGAGTAGCTTGCAACCATAAAGCTTCCGCCGCCGTAATCTACCGCAGTTGCATAGTTTAGGTTGCTGTTTTCCACGTACAGCACGGAACCTCCGCCGCCTACAGCATTAAGACGGTTAATTATACCATCTATTTTTTCGTTCCATTCGCCTTCCGTTACACCGAAAGGAAGCAGAACTTCACCGTCCGGCGCTACGATATAAACGTTTATACCGTCATTTGCATAGCCGCGCAGATAATCGGAAATTTCTTTCTCGTTCGCGGTTTTAATGAATGCGGATATTTCACTGCCTGTATGCGTAAGTCTGTCGCGAGCCTGCGCGTCCATACTGTTTTTAACGAATATGAAACAAACCACTTCCACCAGAACGGTAAGAAGAACTGCAAGCAACAGGAAGTATTTTAAAAGTACTTTATTTATGCTTTTAGGGCATTTAGTTCTACACTTCAAATTTGTATCCGAGTCCCCTTAAAGTAACTATAAATTTCCTGTATTGTTTCAGGTTTGAACGCAGCATCTTAATGTGCGTATCGACAGTGCGGTCGTCGCCGTAAAAATCAAACCCCCAAACGTCCAGCAACAATTTTTCGCGCGTTAACGCAATGCCCTTATTCTTTACAAAGTAAAATAATATTTCGTATTCCTTAGGTGTGAGTTCAGCTTTTTCGCCGTCAACGTAAACGTTTCTGCCAACCATATCAATAGTCAAGCCTTCGAAAGTTAAAATCTCTTTATTCGTATCGTCGCCTTTTCTGCGCTTTGTTACGGCGTTAATACGCGCCATAACTTCCTTTGGTGAAAAAGGCTTTGTAACGTAGTCGTCAACGCCCATTTCAAAGCCGAAAAGCTTATCGTATTCCTCACCGCGTGCGGAAAGCATTATCACGGGAATATCCTTGATTTTTTTTATTTCTTTAACGGCGGAAAATCCGTCAAGCCGCGGCATCATAACGTCCATTAAAATTATATCAAAGTCATTGTCGCGGCACATTTTAACGGCTTCCATACCGTCCGCCGCTTCGTATGCGGTTCCGCCCTCGAATTCCACGTATTCTTTCAATACGCCCCTTATCATTTCTTCGTCGTCTACAATAAGAACTTTCATTTGCATCCTCCCGTATTTATAATAAACCTTTATAGTTCGGATAAAATATCCGCGATATGAAATATAGGTGAAATTTTACAATTTTTTTATAAAAAATATTTCCATTGGCTGTTTCAGCGGCGCTTCGTCTAGCACAAGACAGCCGCATTCCTTATAGCCGATTTTGCGGTAAAAATGCTGCGCCTGTTCATCGGCTTGTGTTGAAAGCAAAAGTGCGTTAAAGCCTCTTTCTTTCAGCATGTTTTCAAATAAGCGCATTGCCTCCCTTCCATTGCCGCAGCCTCTGTATTCCGGCAGAAGTTTTATAAGCGGCAAAAACGGCAGATTATCCCAAAACATATTGTAGCAAATAACGCCCGCCATTTCCCCCTCCGATAAGATTAAAAAACCTGTACGCGAGATTACTCTGTTATTAAACGCATCCTCCGAGCAATGCCCGTCCATGGATAACCAAAACTTTTTATCGCCCTGCGTTACAGCTTTTAACTCAACCATAAAACTACTCCTATTACTGATTAAGTCTAACATAAAAATTTTTTCAAGTCAATTGAGCAAAAGGGTTGACGGACACGCATATTGCCGTTATAATAGTAATATAAACATTTGTTTGTATGGCGTAAAATTATGATTGACGAAGATAAACTTGAAATTTTAGTTGAAGGCGCGAAGTATGACGTTTCCTGTTCCTCTTCCGGATCGCGCAGGGCGAACGTAAAAGGCGGCATAGGCAACGGTTCGGGAAGCGGCATTTGCCATTCATTCACACCCGACGGCAGATGCATATCTCTTTTGAAGCTTTTAATGAGCAACGAATGTATTTACGATTGCGAGTACTGCCCGAACAGGCGCAGTGCGGACGTTCGGCGCGCTCGGCTTACGCCCGACGAGGTATGCGAACTTGTAATAAACTTTTATAAACGCAACTATATAGAGGGGCTGTTTCTATCCTCTGCGGTATTCGACAGTCCCGACAAAACTATGGAGCTTTTATATGAAACGGTGTTAAAGCTGAGAAAGGTTTACAGCTTCAACGGCTATATCCACCTTAAAGGCATACCCCACGCAGACTCTGCGATTGTCATGAAGGCGGCGCGCCTTGCAGACAGAATGAGCTATAATATAGAACTTCCCAGCGAACAGTCGTTAAAGCTGCTTGCGCCGCAAAAGACAAAGCAAAGCCTGCTTCTGCCTATGAAAGGACTAAACGAAGCCATCGAGTACGACAAGCAAAATAAAGTAAGACACGGAAAGGTTTTACCTGCAGGACAGACCACTCAGATGATTATAGGCGCATCACCCGAAAGCGACGGACAGATATTAAGGCTTACCGAGGCGCTGTACAACAATATGAAATTGAAAAGGGTTTACTACTCCTCCTATGTTCCCGTAGTGCAAAGCAATAAACTGCCGACCGTCGGTGCAGGGCTATTGCGTGAACACAGACTGTATCAGGCAGACTGGCTGATACGTTTTTACGGCTTTAACGTGAGTGAAATATGCGAAGAAGGTGAAAACCTTTCACCAGAATACGACCCGAAGTGTGCATGGGCATTGAGGCACATGCAGTTATTCCCTGTTGAAATAAACACTGCGCCGCTGGAAATGCTGTTACGCGTGCCGGGGATTGGCGCAAAAAGCGCTTACCGAATTACAGAAGCGCGGAGATTTTGTGCGCTGGACTTCGATAATCTTGCAAAAATGCGCATAGTATTAAAGAGGGCGAAGCACTTTATAACGTGCAAAGGCAAATTCTACGGCTCAGACAGCTATTCGCAGATTAAATGTGCGTTGCTGCTTGCCTCCGGCGGAGCAAACGAACAGCTTTCAATGTTTTCAGAAACCTCCACCGCCGTTTCCGCACTCACCGGTGAATTATGAAAATTTTTGTTACAGACGGCACGGCTGCCGCATTTTTCAGCGCCGTATTCGACGCATACCGCGAAAAGGAATGCATTATCACCTCCGATTCGCGTGTACAACTTGCATTTGACAGCGAAATCGTGCGCATTACAAGCAACAGAGAAAAGAACGAACGAGTACAAAACGCGGCTTCCAAATGCGACAGGCACGCCGTTGACGACGTAATTTTAACGCTGAGAAGCGGCGACCCGTCAAAAGAGCAAACGGCTTTCGAATATCTGAAAAAGCTTTTGGAAATTAAATCGCCAATAAGCAAAATGCTTAGCCTGCCGCAAGTCATAGAATTCAATGAAACGGCGCGTAAGGTCACAGGCGAGGTTCATATGTTGAAAGGACTTTTACGGTTTATGGAAAGCCGCGAAGGCGTGCTGTACGCTCCCTACTCCCCCGACAATGATATAACCGACCTTTTAATGCCGCATTTCGCGGAAAGGTTTAAATCGGAAAGGTTTGTCATACACGACGTAAAACGAAAGCTTGCAGGAATGTACGACGGGCACGAATGGTTAACGGGCTATGCCGGCGAGGCGGAAGTATACCTGTCCGAATACGAGCAGGCGTTTAAGAACCTTTGGAAAAAATACTATAATTCCGTAAATATCAAGGAAAGACCGCATATCAAACAGATGAAAGGTTATATGCCGGTCAGATACTGGAAGTTTCTTCCCGAAAAGAACGGCAATTAGAAATCTGCACGAAAGCATATTGCTTTCGTGCAGATTTCTAATTACATTGTTTCATTTTTTTGCACTGTTTTTCTTATAGATTTGTTTAAAAATTTTATCCGCAAATTCTGTCAAATAGCCGTTTTCAAAATTTTCGATTTTACCACCGTCGGCGGCTTTCGTTAATTCAGGGTCGATTGGAAGCTTTGCAACTGCTGGTATGCCGTATTCCATAGCAAGCGCGTCTACACCGCTCTCACCAAACATGGAAATTTTTCTGTTACAATCCGGACACTTAATATAGCTCATGTTTTCAACTATACCCAAAATAGGCACGTTCATCATCTGCGCCATATTAACGGCTTTCTGAACTATCATTCCCACTAAATCCTGCGGCGAAGTTACTATAACGATACCGTCGAGAGGAATACTTTGGAATACGGTTAAAGGAACGTCTCCCGTCCCGGGGGGCATATCTATAAACATTATATCTACGCCAGTCCATATTACGTCCGTCCAGAACTGTAAAACAGTACCCGAAATCAGCGAGCCGCGCCATACGACAGGTTCCGCTTCGTTATCCAAAAGCACGTTCATTGACATAACTTGTATTCCGCCGTCGGTAATTACGGGCAAAATTCCGTTATCACTGCCTTTGGCATGGTCCGTCAATCCAAACATACGGGGTATGGACGGTCCCGTGATATCGGCATCCATTACGGCGGTGACCTTGCCGCTATTCTGCGCTGCGGCTGCTAAAAGCGCGCAGGTCATAGACTTACCTACTCCGCCCTTGCCGCTGACAACGGCTATAACTTTTTTAATATCGCTTAGCTCGTGCGGCTTCTTCTTGAAATCTTTTTTCTCTCTCGAAGAACAATTTTCTCCGCATGACGAGCAATCATGCGTACAATTTTCTGCCATTTAAAATCTCCTTATAAAGCTAACTACATTTTAGAATATCGCCTTAAAATTGTCAACTTAATCTTTTGATAAACGCTTGCCAAACGCAAACTTTTCTGCTAAAATAGCTTTACTGTGCTAAGTGGGGAGTTAGCGGTGCCCTGAACCTGCAATCCGCTATAGCAGGACCGAACGTCTTTCCCGACGGCGCAAGTGGAAGGCCGCGTCTTATAAGGGGTGTTGATACCAAGGTCTTATGCAACCGAACGCTGCGAACCGTGTCAGGATAGGGATATAGCAGCACTAAACAGCTTCTTCGGTGTGCCATAAGGTAGCTTTGGAGGAGCCACCTGTAAGATTTACGCTTCGGCTTGTTCCGGCAAAAAAGACTGCACAGCTTTTTTTGAATAAGTTTCGCCCGACGGTTTTTATCCGTCGGGCGTTTACTTTATTTTGATTATTTTTTGAACATTATTTTTTCACTTCTGAACATAAAGCCGAGCAATACCACCAACGCCGCAGTAACTGTTAAATTTGAAATTACCGAAAGAGCAATGCCAAGCGGTGAAGCCGTAAGCGACATTATACCTGTAAGCGCAAGACCGCTACCCAAAAGAGGTATTGCGCAAAGTCCTACCGAGACATTGGAAACAAACATTGATACCATACCCAAAAGGATAATTACAATCATCAACGGCGCAATAAGCGCACCTGCTTCTTTAACGTTTTTAGACAGCGTGGAAATAATGGAAAACGCTGAAACAATTATTAGCGTAACAGAAATAATTATAAAGAAAATTCCGACATAATCACCAAAGCCATACGGCACGGAGCTCACGTTCAGCCCCAGTCCGTCAATCATTTTCGGCAAGGACAAAATTACACCTACGAAGCTTGAAATACCGCTTAGCATTGCAAAACATGCAAGACTGACAATCTTACCCAAGGCAAGCTGCCAGCGCTTTATAGGCGTTATTAAAAGCGTTGCCATAGTGCCGCGTTCTTTTTCGCCCGCAATTGATTCCGGAGCGATTGAAACGCACGCAGAAGCGAGCAATGCAAACATAAGCATAGGCACGAGCATTGACAAAACTTTAACCATTATATCGCTTTCCGAAGCCAAATCGTAAGAAGTACCGTCAAGCTTATTTACGGTAAAGGAAGTTTTTTGCAGGGTATTCAAGTAAGAGCTTACCAACGTAAAGCCGGCAAACGACGTATCGTTAGAAGAATTATAAAAAATCTGTATATTTGGAACTTCGTCATTTATTTCGGCATCAGAAATTTTGAAATTTTCCGGAAATATCAACAAAATATCGGTATCCCCTTCTTCTACCGACTTTTTAGCGTCATTTTCGGTTTTCATTTCATCAGAAATGCGCAAAACCGAACCGAGTGGAAAAGCTAACTCATCCGGCATATTTATAACAACTGCGGTGGGCTTATAATTTGCGTCAACCTTGCCGATATCGTTCGTAAACGAGCCCATAAGGGAGTAAATGACGAATATAAGTACGCCTGGAAGAAAGATTGTTAAAATCATTCTCTTGTCTTTGAAAAAACGGGAAAATTCTTTTTTTATAATTGTTAAAACACTTTTCATATTCTCTCTCCCGTAGTTTTTTCGTACAACTCAAAGAACGTATCTTCAAGATTTTTCTCTTTGGTAAGGTTTATAAGCGTATCCAAAGCAACGAGTTTACCTTCTATAATAACCCCAACCCTATCGCACAGTTTTTCAACCAAGCTGAATATATGCGTAGACAAAATTATCGTCTTACCCTGCGCTTTTAATTCCAAAAGGAAATCGGTGACAACCTTAGCTGTCAGAACGTCAAGACCGTTAGTGGGTTCGTCGAAGATTATAAACGCGGGATCGTGAACGATTGAAATTACCAGCGAAACCTTTTGTTTCATACCAGTTGAAAGATTGCCCAGCTTTACTTCGGCAAATTTATCTATGCCGAACTTATTAAACAGCGAGCGTTTTCTCTGCTCTCTTACGCTTTTTTCTACTCCGTACAAATCGCTGAAAAAATCAAAAAGATAATTGGGCGTAAAAAATTCTTCAAGCTTTAACTCGCTTGTTAAAAAGCCTATCTTTTTACGCACAGAAAACTCATCGGAAATAATACTGTTTCCTTCGATAAACGCGTTGCCGCTGTCAGGCTTTATAAGCGTTGCAAGCATTCGCAATGTAGTTGTTTTACCTGCACCGTTCGGTCCGAGAAGCCCGAAAATTTCACCGCGGTAAGCCGTAAAAGACAGGTTGTCCACAGCGACCTTAACTTTTAAATCGGTACGCTCAAGCTTCTGCTGTTTGCGCGACAGGTTGAAGGTTTTCCTCAGTCCTTCGACCTTTAAAACTTCTTCCATAAATTCCTCCTGTATTTCTCCTTATCCATTATAGGGGGGGGGGGGGGGGGGGGGGGGGGGGGGGGGGGGGGGGGGGGGGGGGGGG
>CAMWNA010000006.1 GCA_947175515.1 uncultured Clostridia bacterium
GGGAAGAGAAATTCTTTTAAAGGACAAATGAAACTTTTTTAAAGAGAAAAATAATTTATCCGTCAATTAATATATTTTATGCCGCGCGCTTTTTAAAAATGCCCTTGGCTTTACTTTTCACGTTTTGCGTATTCTTATCACCGCGCGAGTTTCTGCGCCTTGTTACAAGCCGTATGCAAAGCTTATACAGCTCGCCCACGGGGATAACCGAAAGCGACAGCCCGAAAATTATGAGCCAGTGCTTCCACTGCAAATTGACAAGTCCGAACGCAGGCGCAAGCGGACCTACCGCAAGCAGAACGTTTACGGCAACGCCTATCAGCACGGTTGCAAGCAAAACCTTGTTGGTGGCAATTCCGCACCTGAACACCGACTGCCGTTCCGAGCGGATATTGAACGAGTGGAAAAGCTCTGCAAAGGACAGCGTAAGGAAGGTCATTGCCGTTGCAATTTCGTTGCCGAAGGCTTTCAGCGTAAGCGCGTAGACCCCGACGGTGACCGCGGTCATATACAGCCCGAAAAAGGCGATAAGCGACACGGAGGACTTTGAAAACAGGCTTTTCTCCGCACGGACGGGCGGTCGCTTCATAATATCCGCGTCCTCCCTTTCCATACCGAGGGCAAGCACGGGGAAGCTGTCGGTAATTAAATTCAGCCACAAAAGCTGTGTTGACAGCAGGAAGTCGTGCCGGAAGAACACGAGGGAGGCAATAAGTATTGCCAGAACCTCCGCAAGGTTGGTTGAAAGGAAAAACTGAATAGTCTTTTTTATGTTCGCGGAAATGCGCCTGCCCTCGCGCACGGCGGAAACTATAGTCGTGAAGTTATCGTCCGCGATTACCATATCGGAAGCGCTTTTCGTAACGTCCGTTCCGGCCTTGCCCATAGCTATGCCTATGTCGGCGGTCTTTATGCTTGGCGCATCGTTTATTCCGTCGCCCGTCATAGCCACGACGTGTCCGCGCTTTTTAAGCGATTTGACGATTAAGTTTTTGTGCTTGGGTGAAACGCGCGCAAACACGCGGCAGCGCGAAATGGCTTCGTCGCGCTCCTTTTTGTCCATAGCGTCAAGCTCGTCGCCTGATATAACCTCGCCCATATCTTCGGCAATGCCAAGCTTTTTGGCTATTGCAAACGCGGTGCGGACGTGGTCGCCCGTTATCATTACCGTTGCAACGCCTGCCGCTTTGCACTCTGCTACGGCTTCCTTTACGCCCTCTTTAAGTCCGTCTATCATTCCGCAAAGTCCTAAAAAGATAAGACCTTCTTCCTTTGCCGCGCCGTCGAAGCTTCTGTATGCGAAGCCTAAAACGCGCAGCGCCTCGTCTGACATTTCACTAAGCTTTTCAAGAATTATCCGCTTATCCTCCGCCGTAATTGCCCTGACGCCCGCGGCGGTGGAAACGAACGAACAGCGTTTTAACAGGACGTCGGGCGCGCCCTTGACTAAGCTTAGCTTTTCTCCGCCGAAATCCGCTGCGACGGTCATCATCTTTCTTTCGGAGGTAAACGGAAGCTCGGCAAGCTTATTATAGCTTTGCGAATATCCGCAGCCGTCGGCGTAGACCCTGAGGGCAATTTCCGTAGGGTCGCCTATGTACGCGCCGGACTCGCCTTTAACGGTGGTGCAAGCCGTCATACACTGCAGCATTTTGGCTTTTACGCCCGTAACGTTGCCGTCGGCAAGGTCGGAAAAATCACCCCAGATTTTAGTAACCCTGAGCTTGTTCTGCGTAAGCGTGCCCGTTTTATCCGAGCAGATAACCGAACAGCCGCCAAGCGTTTCCACCGATTTCAGTTTTCGGATGACTACGTTCTTTTTGCTCATCTTCTGCACGCCCATAGCCATAATAATCGTAACTACGGCAGGCAGACCTTCCGGAATAGCCGCCACTGCGATTGCGACGGAGGTCATAAAGTTTTTGAGTATGCCGTCGCTTTTGACGAATATTCCGAATATGAAAATCAACGCAGTTATGGCAAGCACTACGGCGGATATAATTTTGCCGAGCTTGTTCAAGGACTTTTCAAGCGGAGTTGCCGCGGCTTTGGCGTCCTCAAGCATAGCGGCGATTTTGCCCATTTCAGTGCCCATTCCTACGGCGGTGACTACTGCGGTTGCGTTGCCGCGCACGACGTAGGTTGAGCTGAAAAGTGTGTTGCTCATAGCGCCGAGCGCAACCTTGTTGCCGCGGATGGTTTCGGCATTTTTGTCAACGCTGACGCTTTCGCCCGTGAGCGCGGATTCGTCGCACTTCAAGCCGTTACATTCCAAAATGCGGCAGTCGGCAGGGATGACGTCGCCTTCCTCTAACAGCACTATATCGCCGACGGTTATCTGCGTGCTGTCAACGGAAATTTCCTTGCCGCCGCGCCGCACCTTGACTTTGCATGCGGAAAGCTTTTTCAGATTTTCTATAGCCTTGTCCGCGCGGAACTGCTGAACGGTGCCGACGACGGCGTTTAAAAGTATTATCGCCAATATTATGAAAGTATCGGTTAAGTCCTTGGAATCCTTGGAAATGAACGCTATCACCGCCGAAACAGCCGCCGCCACAATTAAAAGAAGGGTCATAAAATCTTTAAACTGCGATAAAAACAGTTTGATTATGCCGGATTTTTTGCCGCGTTCTATTACGTTTTCGCCGTGGGTTTTAAGGCGCACCTCCGCCTCTGCGTCCGTTAGCCCTTCCGCCGTTGAGCCGAGTTTTTTAAGTGTAGTTTCCTTATCCGTAAAACAGAAATTTTGCATACACTATTTGTATTCAACTTGTCCCTGTTTTATGAAAAGAAAAAGCGGCGCAAAAATTTCCGCACCGCTTTTTAAATATTCAGTTATAAGTTTTTCGGTTTAAGCCCCAATCGCGTCGCCCGTAATTTCAAACTGAACGTTTGTAAATTCTGCAACCAACCCTCTGTTCGCAAACAAGCACAAGTACATATAGTCGTTATCGATAACGCCCAATTTAACGTCAAGATATTCTTGCGTGTAGCTGTTCGTGCCGTCACTGAAAGTAGCCGTTATTTTCTGTCCGAGCCTTGTTATAGATACGGTGTATTCGTTTGTGGTGTTAACCGTAGTCGACTTGCCTTCGTTGGTAAGCTTGGTTTCTTCACGTTTGAATATCGCGTTCGTGCCAAGTGCGCCCGCCGCAACAAAGTTACCGTTAACAACCAAATCCTTGCCGATATTCATATACATATCGTCGCGAATCATCATTCCGAAACCAGATTGCGCGTCAGCTCCCGTAACGTTGGTCAACTTGATTTTTGCGCTTGCTGTAAAGTTTTTATTTGCTTCTATCTGCACGAACGCAGTACCGAAACCGTCGCCGGCACTTTCAAATTTGCCGTTTGTGTTGCCGCCGTTACCTACGGTGAATTTATCGTTTGCATTATCATAAGAAATAGTAAAGTTACCGACTTTGCCGTTGCCGCCGAGATTACCGAAAGCAGATTTATACCACGTAGCGGCAGTCGCCGTTTGAGTCGTTCCTATAGACGTTCCAAGTACCGGCGCCTCATAATCCGGATTAACGTAATCTTCCCTTATTGCATCTTTATAATCAACTTCAAAAGTCGGAGCAACTGCATTCGTAATGACGTTAGCTTTAAGAGGACAGTCTGTAGATAAAAGCGCTTTTGCAAGCTCGTAGCTGACCTTCTTTGCTCCGTATTTGTTGATATGCGTCGCATCAGTTCCATTCGGTGTTTCGTTAGGTTTTTCGCCCACGTACGATGAGTGAGTATGATAATATACAGCTTTTGCGTTATCCGCCATATAATACGCTTTGGTTATCGCAGTCAAATCTATTACCGTGGTATCAGTAGCTTCGCCCAAAGTTCTTATCGCCTGCGCATAGTCGCCGTTATCAGTAATATGCACTTTATCTTTGGTGTAGTTACCCTTTTCGTCATATCTTACTATGGGCGTACAGAGAATGGGGGTTGCGCCCTTGTCTTTTGCAAGCTTAACGTAGTTTTCATACAGCGTATACTGGAACGAAGGTCCGTTCGTCTTGCTTTCGTCAGTGTATGATTTTGTGGGATTAGTATAACGGGCAGCGTCGTCGCTCTTTTCATCGTTATGTCCAAAGCCTATTATAAGGTAATCGCCTGCCGTTATGCTGTTTTTAAGAGTGGTGTAATTGCTTTCGCCCAAAAAGTCCAAAGAACTTCTTCCTGAACGGGCAAGGTTTACAATCTGATTTTGGTCGCAGTTAAGATAATTATATAACTGAGTGCCGTAGCCGTAACGGGGCAGATAAACGTTATCGATGCCTGCGGTCGTCAATGAATAATCGCAAACCGTACTGTCGCCGACAAGATATACCTTACCGGTAAGCTTAACGGACGTATCGGTATCACCCGTCGAAGGCGGAGTTTGGCCTTTTACCGTATACGTTACCGAATTGGAAGCGTTGCTTGCGGTGTATTTTTCATCCGTGCTTACGGCTTTTACGGTAAAAGTATATTCACCGGCTTCCGTCTTATTTATCGTATAGGACAAAGCCGTCTGCGCGGTTGAAACCGTCGTAGTTCCTTCGTAAACGTCATAACCGGTAGCGTTATCGACCGCCGACCAGCTTATAACGTTTTCCGTAAGCGTAATCTGCGGTGCGGAAAGCTGAACGGGTTGCGTAGGTGTAGGCGGTTCGTTGTTATTGTTGTTATTGTTTTCATTATTATTATCTACTGAAACGCAACCGGCGGCAACCGAAACTGCCATTGCAGACGCTAAAAGCAGTGAAACAAGACTTCTCTTTTTCATAAATCTTTCTCCTTAAAATTTATAAATTATTATATGTTAAATTGTATCATATTTTGTTCGTTTTGTCAACGTTTGCCGCAATAAAAAAGCTCCGCCGCTAATCTTCGGGGGAGCCGTTGAATTTTTCCATAAAAAACGTTTTACCATTCTTTTTATAACCGACAAGCGTATCAAGCTGTACGTTATGTATGCTTTTGAAAACGCTGCTTTCAACGTCGGGATTTTTCTCCTTGACGCGGCGGATAATTTCCTTTACCTCCTGACGGGCGGAATAGCCTTGCTCGCCAAGCGCGAGTCCTTCCGTCTTTTTACACGCGCAAGCTATGAACTGCAATCCGTTATATTTCTGCCAGTGTATAATATCGCCTTCCTCAATGCAATACATCGGGCGGATAAGCTGCATGTTGCCGAAGTTGCTACTTCTAAGCTTGGGCAGCATGCCCTGAATTTGTCCGCCGTACAGCATACCCATAAGCGTGGTTTCGATAACGTCGCTTTTATGGTGACCGAGCGCTATTTTGTTGCAGCCCAGCTCCTCCGCACGCGCGTACAGAAAGCCGCGCCTCATTCTTGCGCAGAGATAGCACGGCGAATTGCCGCCGATTTCCTCGGTGACCTCGAAAATATCCGAGTTATAGGTCTTTAACGGAATTTCCAGAAGTTCGGCGTTTTTCGCAATGATTTCCGCATTTTCCGCATTGTATCCCGGGTTCATCGAAATGAATTCCAGACTGAACGGAATTTCGCTGTGGCGTTTAAGCTCCTGCATAAGCTTTGCTAAAAGGAAGCTGTCCTTGCCGCCCGAAACGCACACGGCGATTTTATCGTTCGGGGAAATCAGGTCGTAGATTTTCACCGCCTCCAAAAAGCGCGACCATACGGGCTTGCGGAATTTGGTTATTATCGAGCGTTCGACGCTCTTAACGTAGGATAGCTCTTTCACTTTTAATCTTCGTTGAAGCTGTGTTCTTCTTCCTCGTCGTGGGGGTCGGGGAAGTCTGCTTTATTATATGCGATGCCGTTTTTATCGTAATAGTTTTTAATTGCCGCGCGGATAGCTTCTTCCGCAAGCACCGAACAGTGCATTTTGTGCGCGGGCAGTCCGTCCAAGGCTTCGGCAACGGCTTTGTTGGTTAAAGCCAGCGCTTCGGAAAGGGGCTTGCCTTTAATAAGCTCGGTTGCCATAGACGACGAAGCAATTGCGCTGCCGCAGCCGAACGTGTTGAATTTTACGTCGGTTATAATATCGTTTTCGATTTTTAAGTAAATTTTCATTATATCGCCGCACTTGGCGTTGCCTACTTCGCCTATTCCGTCCGCGTCCTCTATTTTGCCGACGTTGCGCGGATTGGTGAAATGGTCCATAACTTTTTCGCTGTATAATGCCATATTAAAATTTTCTCCTTAATTCAGATTAAATGGGGGCGTTCGCCCTTTTCAAGCTCTTCCCATACGGGCGACATATTCCTTAAATAAGCCACTACTTCGGGCACGGCTTTTAAAATCGTTTTAACGTCTTGCTCCGTATTGCTTTCCGAAAGGCTCAGCCTGAGCGAGCCGTGCGCGACCTCGTGCGGTAGCCCCAAAGCGAGAAGAACGTGCGAAGGGTCCAACGAGCCCGAAGTACAGGCTGAACCGGACGACGCGCAGATTCCGCGTGCGTCAAGGAGCAATAAGAGCCCCTCGCCCTCGATACCTTCAAAGCACATATTTACGTTCGCGGGCAGGCGGTTTTTCCTGTCGCCGTTTAATTTGCTGTGGGGAATTTTCAAAAGCCCGTCTATAAGCTCGTCACGAAGCTTTATAAGCTTATTCGCGTTTGCCGACATATTATCGCACGCTTCTTTAAGCGCCGCCGCCATTGACGCGACGCCTGCTATATTTTCCGTGCCGGCGCGTTTGTTCCGCTCCTGTGCGCCGCCTTCGATAAATGTGTTTAGCGGAATGCCGCGCCTGCAATACAGTGCGCCCACACCCTTTGCTCCGTGGAACTTGTGCGCTGAAATTGAAAGCATATCGACGTTATCCGCCTGCACGTCGACCGGAATATGTCCGACGGCTTGTACCGCGTCCGTGTGAAAGGTGACGCCGGCTTTTTTGCAGACCGCGCCAATTTCGCGGACGGGTAAAACCGTTCCCACTTCGTTATTGGCGTACATAACTGTGACGAGGGCGGTATCGGGGCGGATAGCCGCCGCAACCTCCTCCGCAGTAATCAGTCCGTCGCTATGCACGGGTAAATACGTTACCTCGTACCCCTCTTTTTCAAGCTTTTTTAAAGTATGCAAAACCGCGTGGTGTTCAAAAGCGGTTGAAACTATATGTTTTTTACCCTTGCGTGCGCCGTTTGCCGCCGCCGAGCGGATAGCCTGATTATCGGCTTCACTTCCGCCTGAGGTGAAATAAATTTCACGCGCTTCGCAGTTTAAGCATTTTGCAATATCCGCACGCGCCTTATCCAAGGCTTCCTTGGCGACTTGTCCGACGGTATGCAAGGACGAAGGGTTGCCGTATACTTCCTTTAAGTACGGAGTCATTGCCTTAATTGCCGTATCGCTCATAGCGGTCGTTGCCGCGTTGTCAACGTAAATGGTTTTCACTTTCTAATTCCTATTGTTTTAGTATGAATTAATTATAATTTTTAATTCCTACTTTGTCAATAGGAATTAACACATGTTTTTCTATTTCAATAAATCTTTTAAGGTTTTCGAGGTTAAGAAATTCATTATAACCTCGTCAAGCTCCTTAAAGAGCGGAAGGGTCTGGCAAGTGCCTGCGTTTTCACAGCCGCTTATAAGGCAGCTTACGGGGGCAAGCGAGCCTTCGCCCGATAAAAGTATTTCGGCTACGGTGTATTCTTCGGCTTTACGCGCAAGCCTATATCCGCCGCTTTTGCCGCGCGCGCTGACGACAAGCCCTGCCGCGGAAAGCTGAGCTGCGGAAGCTTCAAGATACTTTAAAGACTCCTTCTGCCGCTCGGCAATATCGTTCAAAGACACGAAGCCCTCTCCCTCCTGCCGTGCAAGCTCAATCATTATTTTAAGGGCGTTTCTGCCCTTGGTGGTTATCATCATAAACAGCTCCTTCACGAATTTTTATTGCTATTATGCGCAAATAAAATTCTGTGATTTTCAGGGGCGCCGCCCGTCGCGCCGCGATAATTTAAGGGCAAACGATAATATTTACGGCACTTAGCCCTGCCGAAGGCACATTGATATAAATGGGTTAAACGCGCCACACGCCGTTAGGTATCGGGAATTAACCCCCTAACTCTATCATTCTTTCAATACATTTTACCGCGGCTTTCCTTAAGCTTTCGTCAAGAATTATTTCCTCGCCGCCGTCGCCTTCCAGACAAGATAAAACGTCGCTTAAGGTTGTAAGGCGCATATTAGCGCAGACGAGCTTTTCCGAAAGCGGATAAAAACTTTTACCGGGGCATTTCGCCTGTAAATGCTCGACAATGGAATTTTCCGTACCAATGATAAACTCTTTCTTATCAGACTTTTCCGCAAAATCCATAATTCCTGAAGTGGAGCCTGCGTAATCCGCAAGCGCGACGACCTCAGGGCGGCATTCCGGATGAACGAGGAAAAGCGCGTCGGGATGCACCGATTTTGCTTTAAGCACGTCCGATTTTTCTATCTGCGCATGCGTGGGGCAGCCGCCCGAAAGAAGCTTGAAGTTTTTTTCGGGAACGCGCTCTTTAACGTAAGTGCCCAAATTGATATCGGGAATGAAAAGGATATTCTTTTCGGGAAGGGCGCGGCAGATTTTGACCGCGCTAGAAGAAGTAACGCAGACGTCGGCAATAGTTTTCAGTTCAGCCGTGGTATTTACGTACGCAACGACCGCGTAGTCGGGATAAAGCTTTTTGACATGTTCTATAACTTCCCTGTCAAACTGTTCAGCCATAGCGCAGCCTGCCTTGGAGTTGGAAAGTATAACCCTTTTCTGAGGCGAAAGCATTTTTACCGTTTCCGCCATAAAACGCACGCCGCACATTATCACCGTGCTTTGCGGTGCCGTCTTTGCCTTGACGGCAAGCGCGTAGCTGTCGCCGACGAAGTCCGCAACGGAGCAAACCTCCTCCGACATATAGCTGTGCGCGAGTATACACACGTCCTTTTCGGCTTTGAGTTTTAAAATTTTTTGCTTTATTCCGTTTGACATATTTTAATTCCTATCTTTTGTATATGAATTATACTATTATTGAAAACCGTTGTCAAACAATTAGCCGACCGAGCAAAATTTGCTTGGTCGGCTTTTGTTAATATACGGTATTTATTTCTTTTTAGCTGCGTTTGCCTTAGTGGTGTTTTTTTTCGCCGACGGCTTTTGGGAAGCCGTCTTTTTAACCGCGGATTTTTCAGCTATATCTTCAGGCACTTTTACGTCGGGAACGTGCGAAAAGTCGCTTTTAACTTCCTCATGCGCTTTTTTTATTCCCGAGCGCACTTGCTTTTCCTTGATCTTTTCTTCGGGAGTGCTTTCCTTGTAGGGAACCTCGAATATGCAGGATTCGTAAGGGCGCAGGTTGAATATAAGCTTATATCTCCTGCCGTCGCACAGCTCCTCTACCGTATTGATTTCAAGGGACGAGCCGTCGGGATAGGTTGAGAAAATGCGTTTGTACGTGCCTTCCACCGGTGCGCCGACGCCCATTTCGTAACGTTCTACGGGGGCGAAGTTACAGACGAATATAAGCGCGTTATTATAGTTCCACGGGTTGCGCCTTATAAAAGTGAAGATGTTACGGTTGCAGTCGCCGCTGTTTATCCACTCGAAGGTATTTGGTCCGCCGCAGTCGTTGTGGAGGACGGGTCTTTCGCTGTAAAGATGAAGCAGTGTGCGCCAGCAGTTCATAACGTCGCGGTGCCCCTCGTCGTCGCAGAGGTGCCAGTCCAGCCCCGTGCGGAAGTTCCACTCCCTTTCCTGCGCGAAGTCCTGACCCATAAACAAAAGCTTTTTGCCGGGGTGACCCATCATCATAGTGTAGCAGGTTTTAAGGCTGCCGAGCTTATCTAGCTTGTTGCCGATAAACTTATTTATCATACTGCCCTTGCCGTAAACGACCTCGTCGTGCGACAGAACGAGCATATAATTTTCAATGAAGCAGTACTCCAGCGTATGCGTCATCAGGTGGTGATGATACGGTCTGAAAATGGGGTCGGTGTTGTAGTAGCGGATGGAATCGTTCATCCATCCCATATTCCATTTAAGCCCGAAGCCCAGTCCGCCCTTCTTTGCAGGCGCCGTGACGCCTGCGATTATCGAAGAATCCTCCGCTATTAAAAACGCGTCCGTTCTGCTCCTTAAAATGCTGTTTAAATGGCGGAAAAATTCAAAGCTTTCCAGATTTTCGTTTCCGCCGTATTCGTTGGGGCGGTATTCCGCCCTGCCGAAGCTGTTGTACAGCATTGCCGCAACGGCGTCGACGCGCAGCGCGTCCACGTGGTATTTTTCTACCCAGAAAAACGCCGAAGCCATTAAAAAGTTGGAAACTTCCTTCTTGCCCAAATCAAAGGCTTTCGTGCCCCATTCGGGGTATTCGGCGCGTAATGGGTCGGCGTACTCGTATAGCGGCGTTCCGTCAAAATTCGCAAGCCCCCAGTCGTCCTTGGGGAAGTGCGCGGGCACCCAGTCTAAAATTACGCCTATGCCGTTTTTGTGCATATGGTCCACGAAGTACATAAAATCCTCGGGCGTGCCGTAGCGTGCGGTAGGCGCAAAGTAGCCCGTGACCTGATAGCCCCACGACGGGTCGAAGGGGTATTCGCAAATGCCCATAAGCTCGATATGGGTATAGCCCATATATTTGACGTATTCGGCAAGCTCGTGCGCTAAGCGGCGGTAATCGAAATATTGGTCCTCGTCCCACTTGGATAAATCTTTCTTCCAGCTACCGAGGTGAACCTCGTAAACAGCCATAGGCTTTTCAAGAAAGTTTTCCCCCTTCTTATCCCTGCGCCATTCGTTATCCCCCCACTCGTAGTCGAGCGCGGTTATGACGGAAGCGTTTGCAGGGCGCAGCTCCGTGCGGTATGCGTAAGGGTCTATCTTGTATACCTCGGAGCCGTCCTCGCGGACGATTAAGTATTTGTATTTCACGCCCTCGCACATACCGGGAACGAACAGCTCCCAGATTGCGTCGTCGCACTTTTCCATTACGTCGCGCCAAGGCGTCCAGCCGTTTCCGTCCGAAACAACGCAAACCGCCCTTGCATGCGGCGCCCAAAGCACGAAGTGTACGCCGCGCACGCCGCCGATTTCACGGATATGCGCGCCCATTTTGTTGTACAGCTCGTAATGCGTGCCGTGGTGAAAAAGGTAAGTGTCCAGTTCACCGAAAAATCTGTCTTTCATTTTTTATTTCCCCTTATTTTATTCGTATTTAAAAGTGTATACGAAGCCGGATTTCGCCGGAACGTTTATAAAAAGCCTGCCGTGGCGGACTTCGCTTTTTTCGCCGTCGAAGAACCCGTCGCCGTTTAATCTGCGAACCATATGCGCGCCCGTGGGAACGTCGACCTCCCACACGGGAACGCTTAAATTTATATCGCCGTCGGTACAGTTTATTACGACTGCGGCGCAGTCAACCTCGTCAAACCTTGCGTAAGCTATATAGCCGTTGCCGGAGTCAAGCCGCTTTATGCTGCCCTGCTTTAAGCAGTGAATATCCTTGCGCATTGCGATAGCGGCTTTGTGATAGCGGATCAGCTCGGTATTTTCGTGCCCCCACGGATAGGTGCGGCGGCTATCAGGATCGGTCCAGCCGACCTGACCGGCTTCGTCCGCATAGTATATGCCGGGGCTTCCGACCCAAGTCATCTGAATCAGGACGCCGAGCGCCATAACGTTAACGTCCACGCCGTCGCCCGCGGCGTGCGGTCCGCGCGTTTTGATTGTGCCTACCGTGCCGTTGGTACGCGTTAAAAAGCGCGAATGGTCGTGGTTGGAAAGCTGATTCAAAGCCGAATCCAGCGCGGGGCGCGGAAAGCGCGACATGTTTTTGAACATGCTTTCAAAGAACGCGTTTCCGTCGCGAAGCTTTGCGCCGTCAAAGCCCTCGCTGTGCTTTTCCATACCCGTTAAGAACCATGTTACGGGCTCCATAAACGCGTCGTAGTTCATTACGGAGTCCCATTCCTTTCCGTTGAACCAAGTTGTGGGGTCGCCGTAGTGTTCGGCAAAGATAAACGCTTCGGGATTTGCCGAGCGTACTCTCTCGCGGAACTTGCGCCAAAACTTGTGGTTATACGTCTGGCTGTGACCCAAATCCGCGGCAACGTCAAGCCGCCAGCCGTCCACGTTAAAGGGCGCGGAAACCCACTTCGCCCCCGTGGATAAAACGTAATCTTCAAGCTCGGAGCTATGCTCGTAATCGAGCTTTGGAAGCGTGGCAAAACCCCACCAGCCTTCGTAAGCGCTGTTGGCTTCGTTTTTGTTGAATTTAAAATAGCTTCTGTACGGACTTTTCACGTCGTGATATGCGCCCTTTTCAAAGCCTTCCTTGTTTAAATAAATGCCCTCTCTGTCCATCCATTTATTGAACGAACCGCAGTGATTGAATACGCCGTCGATTACGACCTTCATTCCCCGCGAATGAATTTCCCTGACGAGCTCGGCAAAATAGTCGTTTGACTTTTCAAGATTTTTCTTGGAGGTTACGCGTTTGATGTATCTTTGGGCATAGCCGTTGTGCTGTTCCCAATACTGCATTGCGTGGTCGCAGTCGTCTTCTATTACGGCTAAGTGAGGGTCTATATGGTCGTAGTCCTGCGTATCGTATTTATGGTTCGAAGGCGACACGAACAGGGGGTTGAAATAAATTGCTTCCACGCCTAAATCCTGCAAGTAGTCCAGCTTCTGCCTTACCCCCTGTAAATCTCCGCCGTAGAAGCAGCGGACGTCCAGCTCGTCGGGGAATTTGTACCATTCGTTAATCTTTTTGGAATGTCCGCCGGTGTAGTAATATTCGTTGTCCTGAACGTCGTTTTCGGCGTTGCCGTTGCAGAAACGGTCAGTGAAAATCTGATAGAACACCGTACCCTTAGCCCAGTCGGGAACGTGAAAACCGGGAAGAAAAGAAAAATCGAACTCGGGCTGAATATTTTCAACACAGCCCAAGCGGTTATAGTATACTATATCGTCATCGTCGTACACGACGAAGTAATAATTGACGGCTTTATCGGTACAGGTAAAGGAAACCGAATAAAAGTCGAAATTATCGCTTGAGCTTTTAACGGTTTGTTTTACCATAGCGCGCCTTATGCCGTTTACCACGGCGTACGCGCGCAAAACGTCGTTTTTAAGCGTGCGGAGCTTCAGCGTTACCCTGTCGCCGCTATTCGGCTCGTAAGGGGTTTTGAAGCTTGAAGTTTCGTCGGCGAACAGCGCCCTTCTGTTTATCATACAACCTTCTTATAATCATATTGCGGAAGAATTTTCCCACCAAAGAAAATTGTACCATAATTACTTTGTAAAGTCAATACGCGTCAGCGATTTTAACGCTTGCGGAACGGCTGGAAAAATTCGTGAATAACTTTTAATTGACTTTGATTTTCAGTTGTGTTATGATTTGTTTTGTCAATATACTTAAAGAGAGATTTTTATGAAATCCGTAAAAAAATCAACCAGTGAAAAGGACTTACCCGAAGCAAATTCCAAGGTAGCCGAAGCCGCTGAAAGTGCGGTTAAAAACGCGGTAACCAATGAAGATACCGCAACCGAAACGCCCTACGCGGAAGCTGTTCAAAGCACGGAAACGGGCGAACCGGAACTTGCACAGGCAAAGCCCGTGGTTTACGGCGATAAGGTTTTAACGCCGAGCCAGAAGAAAAAGCGCACGGTTTTAAGGTGGGTGCTGCTTTTGATTGGCATTACCATGATGTCGTGCAGCGTTTACTTCTTCCAGAAGCCCAACGACTTCACGCTCGGAGGCATTGCCGGTATTGCAATGATACTTTCGAGCTTTATAACAGAGCACGTATCCTTTTTGACGTATGACGTAATTATGGCAATCATAAACGTTGCGTTGCTTATAATAGGTCTTATAATTTTAGGCAAGCAATGCACTGTTAGAACCATTATCTGTTCGCTTTTCTATACCGGCTTCATAACTCTGTTCGAGCATTTTGACGTTATCGGGCATATTTCAAAAACAGGAACGCTAACCAACGAACCGTTGCTGGAGCTCGTGTACGCCATACTCCTTTTCGGCGTAGGCGGAGCGCTGGTTTTCAACTGCGGAGCCTCCTCCGGCGGCACGGACATAATCGCGCTTATATTAAAAAAGTTTACGAACATAAACGTCGGCATGGCGCTTATGATAATCGATATGATTGTCGTTTGCATATCCTTCTATACGTTCAGCGTAGAGTGCGCACTGTTCTCGGTTCTGGGACTTTTCACAAAGTCGTTCCTTTTAGACGGCGTCATCGAGAGCATAGGCAAGACCAAGTACATAACAATAATAACCGAAAATCCCGACATAATCGCCGAGTATATTTTAAAGGTCATAAAGCACGGATATACGGTTTACGACGCGGAGGGTGGTTATTCGCACAACAAAAAGAAGGTTATCGTTACGGTATGCAAGCGTAACGAGGCGTTAAAGCTTAAAGTAAAGATACACGAGGCAGACCCCACCTCCTTCGTAATAATAACGGACGCAAACGAAATTCTGGGTAAGGGCTTCGGCGGTACCATTTAAAAGCTTCAAAGAAATACAATCCTAAATTTGCCGCCAAGGCGGCGCACTTATGATAAGACTTCGGGAAATATGAAAAAAAGCGACGATAAAAGCGGAATGAAAACTGTAAACCCCGACAAACGCAAAAAACGGATAGAAACCGTAAAGTACTGGGCAGTGCTTAATTTTGCCGTGTTACTGCTTGCGGCAGGGGTATTCTTCTTTAAAGGTCCGAACAACTTCGCAACCGGCGGAGTGAGCGGACTTGCCATAATTATAAGCAAGTACGTTACGGGTTCCGTGCCGTTTTTGACGCAGTCGGTTTTAAACCTTATAATGAACGCGCTGCTGCTTATTATAGGATTTATTTTTCTGGGCAAGGGTTGCACGTTCAAGACGGCGTATTGCAGTTTGGTGTACACGCTTGAAATGTACGCAATGGAACGTATATTCATCGCGTTCGGAATTGACTTTTCCACGGGCTATACGCTGACGAAGCAGAAGTTTCTGGAATTTATTTACGCTATGCTTTTGACGGGCATAGGCAGCGCGATAATGTTCAACTGCCGCGCGTCGTCGGGCGGAACGGATATAGTTGCGCTTATAATAAAAAAGTACGCGAAAATGGATATAGGCAAAGCTATGGTCGTAACCGATTTACTGATAGCTTCGTCAACGTTCATTATCTTTGATACCACTACGGGTTTATTTTCAATACTAGGACTATTCTTCAAGTCATTCCTTGTTGACGGAGTTATAGAAAGCATAGGCAAAAATAAATTCGTTACCATAATTACCGCAAATACCGAGCTTGTAGCCCCGTTTATTATTGAAAGCATACACCGAAGCTATACCTCCTTTAAGGCGACGGGCGGATATACGGGCGAGGATAAGACGGTTATGCTTACGGTATGCAACCGCAGGGAAGCATATAAGCTTAAAATGAAAATACGCCAAGCCGACCCCGCCGCGTTCGTAATACTTACCGACACGACGGAAATTTTAGGCAAAGGCTTCCGCAGCGATATTTAAATTGAACAATAAAGAAATCGGAGCGTTTCAAATCTGAACCGCTCCGATTTCTTTATCTCTTATTATATTTAATTTAAGCGTTCTTTACAAGCTCTACTGCCTGTCTGGTTTTAGCTTCGATTTCTTCGGGGGTGCCGCTCATCATCCAGCTTCCGCCGCAGGCAAGAATTTTATCGTAGGCGAGGTATTCCAGAATGTTTTCCGCCGATATTCCGCCCGTGGGCATAATTTTGAGATAAGGGAACGCCGCGCAGATTGCCTTTATGGTTTTTAGTCCGCCGTAGTTGGACGCAGGGAAGAACTTCAAAGTGGTAAGTCCCTTTGCTATCGCCGCCATTGCTTCCGTAGGCGTAACTATTCCGGGGAGATACAAAAGACCGTGCTTTTTACAGCAGTCGGCAACCTCTTCCGAAAAGCCGGGGGAAACTATAAACTTAGAGCCGGCCTTTATAGCCTTTTCGCACTGTTCTTTATTAATAACCGTACCTGCGCCGACAAGCATTTCGGGGAACTTTTTTACGGTGAGCGCAATAGCTTCAGCCGCGCAAGGCGTTCTGAAGGTTATTTCCGCGCAGGGAAGTCCGCCGTTTACGAGCGCCTGCATTTTAGGCAGGGTTTCTTCGATAGAGTTAAGCACCACTACGGGTACGACCTTGGTCTGTCCGATTTTTTCAATCATCTGTTGTTCCGTCATCATTATATCCTCCATTGACATTTATACAACGCAGATATTGTACCATATTTTTTCCGCTATTGCAACAGACTGATTTAAATTTGCCTTTTAAAGTTGCAAAATTATGCGCAATATGTTAATATTAGCCCGTAAAGGTTAAACTATGCTTAAAAGAATTTTAAAGTACTTTACAAAACTGGAATGGACTCTGTGGCTGACGGGAATTATTATAGTTACCGTCGGTTTTGCCGTAACGAAAGACAGAAGCGTGTTGTCCTTCTGCTCATCGCTTGCAGGAATTACCTGCGTAATGATTAACGCGAAGGGCAACGTCGTCGGGCAGTTTGTAAGCGTTTTATTTAGCACTCTGTATGCGGTATACGCGTACACCCAGCACCTTTACGGAGAAATGATTATTTACTTCGCGCTTATGGTCCCCATCCACGTGATTTCCATATTCACTTGGATAAGAAACAGATTCGACGGAAAAGCGCACGAGGTAAAAATAAACAAGCTGAAAGCGCTTGAATATATTTTAATGGTTATAGGCTCGGTTGCGGCTACGTTTGCGTTTTATTTTCTGCTTCGCGCACTGAATACCGATAACCTTATAGTCAGCACTATTTCATTAATCACAAGCCTTGCCGCGGCGTATTTAATGCTGAGAAGATGCGAATATTATTCCATTTGCTTTATTGCAAACGACGCGGTTTTAATAGTTCTGTGGTCAATGAAAATTCCCTCGACCGGTTTAAGCGTTTTGCCGAGCGTCCTGTGTTTTTCGGTATTCCTTATAATCGACGGTTACAGCTTTTTAAGCTGGCGCAAAATGAGAAAACGTCAAGCCGCCGCCACGCAGACGCGCGAGCAGGAAGCCGTATCCGAACCCGAAAATGCGGAGCGGTTTGAAAACGACGCTACCAAAGCAACGGAACAGAATACAGAAGAAAGCTCTGCGGATTAAAGGAAAGAATAAAAAGCCGCGCACGGTACAACCGTGCGCGGCTTAATTTTTTAACTGATTTTAATTGCTGAAATACGAATCGGCCGTACCGACATAGCCGTCGATTTCCGAATAGGTAACCTGTGTTTTTATGGCATTAAAGGTTGTTTGAATAGAAGAATAATCCGCTTCTATCTTTGACTTGTTCGCCGCGGAAATCACGGGCGCAGTTGTAAATTCGTTCGGGTTCTTTTCAAGCACCATTGAACCGAAGTTCGCAGCGTCAGACTTCTGCACGAAAATCATAGGTATTTCGGCTTTGACCTTGTCATACTTAACTTCGCCGTTTTCCGTTACCGCCTGAACGTACCAGACGTCCTTCATTTCAATATCGAACTTACGCGAGGTTTCAACCATTGCTATTTTATTGCGCACCACTTCGAATGAGGCAGAGCCGCCGTTTACGTAAACGGTATCCGCGTTCATACCGTTTTTCACATCTTGAACTTTAACGGAGTTAAAACCGCTTACGTCGCCGAGCATAAACCAAAGCGTATCATAGTCGGCTGTTTTTACCGTTTCCTGCACTTCGCCGCCGAGGAATTTACCCGTAAGAGAGTCGTATACCTCTTCATATCCGTTTATAATCAAGTCGTCGCTTTCACGCTTGTTTGACATAATAACGGTCTTAACGGCATTGCTTGATATAACCGCCGACGTCTTAAGCGCCGTGTTTTCCGTACCGAGATATTCGTACATATATCCCGTAACCGCGGAACCGCTCCTTACAAACTCAATTTGACGAAGCTCGCCTACGCCGTTTATCGTGGCTTTAATTGCAAGCTTCAGTCGGTTTTCGGAATATCCGTATTTAAGCGCAACGCCGCCGGTTATCTGTATTCTGCCCGTACGCTCACCCGTTTCGCCGTCGTAGCCGAGCTCGATTGAAACGGTTGAGTTGCCTGCAAGCAGCTTACTATGTTCGCCGTCAAGAGTAATCTTGAATTTGAATCCGCCTGCTTCACCCGAAAACTCTTTGTAATTGTCGGGATTTTTATTTATGTAGCTTTGATACAAGTCTGCAATGGTCGTGCCGACTGCGGTAACCTTATCAACGTAACCCAAAGCCGTAGCCGCATAACCCAAGCTGTCGTATAAGACGTTCATCTGTTTGCCTATTGCCTTTGTTCCTATCGCGCCGGAATTCACAAACGAAGTGAAGTCGGTTGCAGGCATATTCGCGTAAGCCATGTTTTCAAGCTTCAACGCCTCGGGCATAAAGCTCCAAGGGTCGGGCTTGTTTACAAGCGCGTTTACGATATTCTTCGCCGTATCAACCGCGACCTGAACTTTCGTCTTTATAGTAAGCGTTGCGGTCAGCGTCAGCGTTTCATAATTTTTATTGGTCAGCGTAGCTTTAACCTCGTACACGCCCGCGTCGGTTTTATTATTATTTTCGTAAGTTACGCTTGTGCCTTGCGGAAGAGTGCCTGCAACTTCTATCTTATGTGGCTGCTTATCAGCGATAAATTCCTTATCCTCAAATGTAATCCCCGTGAACTGCGCCTTGACAATTTTAAGATTTGCAGCAAGATTTAAGGTTTTGTAGCCGTTTTTGTAAACGGCGGCGGTCACGGTGTATTCGCCCGCATCCGTCTTACCGTTGCCGGTGTAATCGACGGTAGCGCCCTCAGGCAAAACGCCCGAAATTGCAAGCGACTGAGCCTGTCCGTTATAAGTTACGGTTTTATCCGCAAGCGAAATCCCCGTAAAGGTTTTAAGCCCTTGTTCGGGTTGCTGTTGTTCGTTGCCGTCCGTCTTGCCGTCTTCCGAGCCGCCGCACGCACCGAGCGTTACGCCTGCGGTTACGGTCATAACAGCCGATAAAAGAAACGCTAAAAGTTTTTTCATAATTTATCTCCTTGAATTAAAGCTGTTTTTAAAGCACTCCGCCCCTGTTGAGCTTTATCAGCTGGGGAAGGAATGAGAACGGCGAAATTATAAACGCCGCTATGAACGTTAACAGAGTGAACAGAATAAGGCAAACGAATTTCAGAAGCATAAACAGAATTTTAACTGCGATTAAAAAAATTATTCCGTCCAGATCGAGCGTAAAAATTACCCCCGGAGTACCTATAATATGAACGCCGAACAGCGCAACCTCCAAAACCGTGCCGTTCCAGAACATCTGAGATATGAACGTAAATGCGAACAACAGGAACACTGCATACGCGCCCAAGCCTATCCACGAAAACTTTGTTTTGCCAGTACCCCAAACAACGCTTATTGTTATTATAAGCGCCAGACACACGCAAGCCGCAACAATTAGTCCGACGTTACGCCACTTCTTATTGTGGGCTATATCGTACTGCTTTGCCCTTTCGCGTTTGTTCTCTTCTTCCTCCGCCGCGCGGCGGATTTCCTCCGCTTTCCTTTCCGTGCAGGCTTTGCAGATTAATGCAGGCGAGGTTTGGGCTTCTTCGCCCTCGTTTACAACCTTTCCGCATACCGTGCAAACACCCAGCATTCTTGGCTGTGCAACCGCGGCTGCAGTTGCCGCCGTTTCCTCCGCAGGCTGGTAGTCGCCGTCGCCGAAGTATTCCAAAGGAACGCCGAACAGCTTTGAAATTTTTGACATCGTTGCGAAATCCGGCAGGGATTCTCCGCGCTCCCACTTGGACACAGCCTGAAACGTAACGTTCAGTTCGCTGCCAAGCTCCGCTTGCGTCATACCCCTCGATTTTCTGAGCGCAGCGATTTTTTCACCGTACTCCATATTTATTTATATCCTCCTTAAATGCTCGCTTTATTTTCTGAATTTATTATATCATTTCAGTTGAATAATTCAAAGTACCTTGACTAAACGGTCAGTTGAATTTGCCGTAAGTTTGGTTGAATTGCGATTTTTTTAAGAATTTTCGTCCTTTTTGATGCAACCTGAACTTTTGGAAACTAAACGGAATAAATATTTCTACGGTTGGTTGAAATAATAAAAAACGCAATCTGAACGAATGCGTTTTTTATGTATACGTAAGATAATTTTTTCAGTTTTCCATACTCATACTGTCGCTAACGTCGCAGCGTTTATAAATGCACGAATCCGCGTCCGCCGAAAACTTTATCGCGTCAGCGGAAAAATCGGGGCAAATAACGGAAGACAGCGCCCTGCCGTCCGCAAAGATTTCAACCGAATACAAATCAAGCACAACCGTAATTTTATGTTTTTTCCGCTCGTCGACGGGCATTTTCCTTATGCCTGCAACAGAAAGCGCGTCCGTCTCTTTTCCCTTTATGGGCGCACCCGAAACCGAGCGGTCGAACGTAAGCTCGCCGTCGGCAACCGTAATCAGCGTATACGCGCCGCCGCCTGCCCGAAGCTTCAGCTCCAGCCGCCTTAAGTTTTCCACTTCGATTTCAATTACCCCGTTAACCGCGCGGTCTGAAACCTCCGCCGCGTTAAACGTTACCGCGTTTCGCCCCTTATACAACGGCTCCTGCCACAGCCTGCCTTCCTTGACGCTCAGTTTTCTGGGAACGGTAAGCATTCCTGCAAAACCGTATTTCGAATATGGAACGTTTCTGTCCCACATATTCAGCCAGCCTATCATTACGGGCGTATCTTTAAATATCTGGGCGGCGTAAAAATCAAAGCCGTAATCTATAATATCGCTTTCACCGAAGGTATGCGTATGCGCAGCGCAGTCAAGCTTGCCCAGCCTGTAAAAAGTACTGTGTTCGTTTAAATGCTTTGACCCAACGGCAGGCTGAAACTGTTCGCAATAAGTCAGCAAACCCAAATCTTTATTATAGTCGGGGCACTCTATCATTATTCCTCCGCTGTCAGTCCCGAACAAATCAAACACGAACTTCCACTCAAACATATCTTCGGACGAAAACAACAGAATCCTTCCCCTGCCGTCTCTTCTGCGCGCCGCTACCAGACAGTAGATAACATCCCCCTCTATAAATAACTTAGGGTCGCGGAAATCGCATGGTGAATACTCCGCCGGCAGCTCCTTTTCGCCTATTACTATACCGTGCTTAGTGAAATGAACTCCGTCCTTTGAGGAAGCTATTGCCTGCAGCTGTCTGATATTTTCGCCGCCTCCGTTTTCCTTATAGCTCGTATACATCAGCCAAAGGCGGTCTTTCCAGACGACTGCCGTGCCTGAAAAGCATCCGTCGTCCTGTTCGTCGGGGAAAAGCGCCACAGGCAGACGTTCCCAGTTGAGAAGGTCACGGCTTTTAACGTGCCCCCAATGCATAGGTCCCCAATAAACGTTGCTTGAATAATACTGAAAAAATACGTGGTATTCGTCCTTGAACTTTACCAATCCGTTGGGGTCGTTTATCCAACCCATTTGTCCCGTAATGTGAAAATCCGGTCTTAAATTTTGTTCGCTCATAATTTTCTCTGTTTTTCCGCTCCGCAGTTTTGCGGAGCGGATTCATGATTTTATAAAAGTTTATTTTTTGTTCGTTGCTTTTGTGAAATCGGTTCCGTCGGGTTCAGCCGCATAGTCCGTTTTAAAGCTGTCAACGATAACCACTCCATAATCTGTTGAAGCTTCATCCACTACTTTTATCTGAATCTTCCTTCCTGCGGCTATGCCGTCCTCTATAAGATTGACTTTATAGCCGTACATTTCCCAGCCGTTATTCGGCCAAGCGCCTACGAATTTTTCGTTTACGTATCTTGCGAGCTCCTCGCCGGTTTCGGCGTCAACTACCGCAACGTAGCTTTCTGCGCTATTGCCTCCGAGCTTGAAGGTCATCCAGCCGCTTTCCGACACGGTAAATACCGAGCTTAACAAATAACCTTTCGACCCCTCGGCGCCGTTCTGGAAAAACAACCCGTCGTTATTGTAAGAATTTTGGTTGTTTTTATCGCCCCAAGTTTCGTCACCAGTTTGGCTTATGAACCCGAACGCACCGCCGTTATCTTCCGTAGTCACGAGAAGCCAGCCGCTCAGTCCGTCGTCGAAGCCGCCGTTTTTGACGGCGTTACCGATATTAACGTTGTACTGTGACGGCGTTATTTCTATTGCGTTTTCGGGCTCTGCAGTATAGTAAGTTACTATTGAATCAGCCACAACTAAGCCCCAGCCTACTTCGGCCCCGTCGAATATTTCAATATAGCACTTCATATCGGCTTGCATACCGGTAAACTTGAATTTGTAGTTATCAAGTCTGCCGTCAAAGCCTCTGTTCAGGTTATTGAACTCTGCCAAAACCATACCGTCGTCGGCGCTGCGTACCCGTATTCCGCATAGAGCGTTATGCGCGCCGCCGAGCATAAAGGATATCCATCCGTTTTGCTGCAAAGTGAAATTGCTGCTGCGCAGCGTTCCTCTGCCGGCTTCCTGATTGTTGCCCGCCGTAGTTTCTATGCCCGTGAACAGATAGTTGCCCTGTTTGTTGAAAACGTTTTCGGGATTGTTCCAATAATAATCCGCGTTCTCCACGCGCCCGAAGTCGCTGCTGCCGTCGGCTACGGTATACGTCCAGCCCGTCAAATCGCCCGTTTCAAAACCGCCGTTTAAAATGTAATAGTCTGTAATGAGCACCGTTACCTTAAACGACGAGGTCTCCGTTTCGCCGTTGGCGCTGTCAGTCGCCGTTACGTTCACTGTTATCTCGTGTTCGCCGTTAGCGATGCCGTTTGCCGCCGTATAAGTTAACACTCCGTCCTTAACCGTAACTCCTTCGGCGGAATATTCGTAAGTGAAAGTATCCGCACCCTCGCACTTAATTTGCGCAGTGCCTTCAAGCGACAAGCCCTTATCTAGGCTTATATTCAAATCCTCGAAAACAGGCGCGGCATTTTTAACGGTAACGTTGAAAGTAACGTCAATATTTTTACAGGTCAGCGTAACGACCGTCTTGCCTGCCGCCGCCGCGGTTATAGTCACCACTCCGCCGCTTTCGCCTACGCTAGCCACGCCGTTGTCCGACGAAGAAACGGAAACGGGATTGCCGTTAGTCGTTATGTAATCGGCCACGTTTATAGAAAAATTCTCGTCGGCGAGATAGATTGATTTATTTTCGCCTTCTTTTATTTTAACGGGCTCTTCTTCGGGAATATCCTCAATTACCGCCACGATAGCCACAGGTCCCGTAACGGTTACCGTCGTGCCTACGGAAACTTTTTCCTGACCTACCAGCCAACCGGTAAGCATTTTACCTTCGGGTATTTCGGAAGTGTGTTTATCCGCCGAAAGCACAATCTGAGTGCCGTGCTCCAATTGTCGTTCAACACCGTCTATAGACACCGCGTACTTTTTATTGACGAAAACCGAGCTTACAGTAACGTTGCCCGATACGATAATTTTATCGCCTGCCGCGTAAGAGTTGCCGTTCACGAGCCAACCGGAAAATTCTTTCCCTTCCTCGGGCGTGCCGGAGTATTCGGGAAGAATAAATTCTCCGCCCTCTTCAACGCGCGTTTCCTCTCCGTCGACGGATACAATATAATAAACCGTTTCAGAACCGTCGGTCACAAAAACCGTTACTTTGAAATTATAAGTTTCGTTTTCACCGTCGATGCGTTTTGCCTCTACTAAGATTTCAAACGTTCCGGCTTGGCTTGCGGTAAATTTAAGTATGCCGCGGACGTCGTCAATCTCGGCACCGGATACGGGAGCCGCCAGCGAATATTCAAAAGACAAGCCGTCGCCGCCGCTTTTGGGCGCCAGCTGAACTTCCGTGTATTCCGCTTTACTTAAATTAAGGCTTGCTTTAATATCCCCGAACACGACATCGGGAATTACTGCGTCATTTGCTTCCACCTTAACGGAAAATGCCAGTTCGACATCGCCGCAGACTATCTTCACGATAGAAGTGCCCTCCGCAACCGCCTTGACGGTAACCACGCCTTCCGCAAGAGTCGCCGTCGCTACTTCCTGTCTGGAAGAAGTCACCGTAACTTCGTGTCCCTTTACCGTAAGGTATTCGCTGACCGTAATTTCCGTTTGTCCGCCCGCCTTTAAAGTTACGTTTTCAATATCCTTAATCTTTACAGGTTTATTTTCCGTTTGAGTCTTATGCGAGTCGTCGCCGGAATCCGAACAGCCCGAAATCACGGCGGGAATTGCACACACCATACAGGCAGATAATAAAAACGCCAACACTTTTTTAGATTTTTTCATAATTTTCCCCTTAAAAATTATTTTATTATTCAGTGCGGTAAACCGCATCGTTTTTTAAGCAATACAATTTTCAATTAAAATTGCGTCTTCGGGTTCCTGAGTAAGATAAGTGCATATTTCGTCTACAACTACGAGTCCCCAGCCGCCCGACGAATCATCGAAGATTTCTATATAGCACTCAATATCCTCCTGCATTCCCTCAAATTTGTACTTATAATAATCCATTGCTCCGTCGCGGCCTTTACCGTCGTTATTGAATTCCGCCAATACGGCGTTATCCGCAGCGCGGCGGACGCGTATTCCGCAATGTGTATTGTGGGCTCCGCCGAGCATAAAGGATATCCATCCGTTTTGCTGCAAAGTGAAATTGCTGCTGCGCAGCGTTCCTCTGCCGGCTTCCTGATTGTTGCCCGCCGTAGTTTCTATGCCCGTGAACAGATAGTTGCCCTGTTTGTTGAAAACGTTTTCGGGATTGTTCCAATAATAATCCGCGTTCTCCACGCGCCCGAAGTCGCTGCTGCCGTCGGCTACGGTATACGTCCAGCCCGTCAAATCGCCCGTTTCAAAACCGCCGTTTAAAATGAGCCTTTTGTCATTAATGGCTTTGATACTTACTTTAACGGTCTGCGTTCTCCGCTCACCCGTCAGCTCGGATATTATTTCCGCTTTAACAGTTACCGGAATTTCGAGGTTCATGTTTTCAGTAATTTCCGCAGGCTTAACGGTCAGTTTGTTTCCGCTGAGAGAAACCCCTGCGGTTTCCCCGACGAGCGTAAACGTGCAGGCGTAATATCTATAAGCGCCTTTTGGATTGAGCGTTACGCTTAAGCTTTGCCGGTTTGCGAAATTCAAGGTAACGTCGACGTCCGCAAACTCGGGTTTTGGCAAAACGTCGGTAGCGGAAACCGCTTCGGAAGGCACGCTCTGCGCGTTTTCGTAATAGGTTACGAAGTCGTCGGCAAACAGAAAGCCCCAATCCTTGGTCGCGTTGTCAGTTAAACGCAGCTTCACGCGCTTATCCTTTATTTTGCTGAGATCGGCTTTGTACAAAACCATATTAGCGCCGAAGCCGCTGCAGCCCTCCGTTATAGGACTGCCGATATAAACTCCGCCTTTGTCCGTGAATTTTGAATTCGCAAAGCGGTAGTAAACCTTTTCCGCATCGTCTGCGTCCACGACTTCAAGATAGCAAAGCGAGTTATCCATTCCTCCGCCCAGACGGTAAGTTATCATACCCGAACCGCCTACGGTAAAAGCCGGACTGGTCAAGGTTCCGGTTGCACCCTCGTTGCCCGAAAAGCCGCTGAAAAAGTACATTCCGGATTTATTGAAAGTGTACCACTCGTTCCACCACAGATAATCGTAAGAAATATTGCCTATATTGCCGTTTAATTCCCATCCGCCGAGGTCGTCGGTTCCAAGCTCGAAGCTGCCGTTTTTAACCTGAAATTCATTTTCCGCCGCATTGCCTTGCAAGGTCAGCATATTGACCGCTTCAAAGCTGTTTGCAGGGAAACGGTTAATGTCGCCTTCACCGTAGTAAGTTACAAAACTGTCAACCGCAACGAGCCCGTAGTTCTGAATCGCATAGTCTGCTATTCTTATGCGCAGTCTCTGCCCCATCCACTCGGAAAGGTCCGCACGGTAAGTTACCATATTGTAAATATTAGAGCCTTTATTTATCAGCCCCAAGCCTGCATTATGGAAAAGAATATTTCCGTATTTCGCTACTTCATTTCCGCTTTCGTCTATTAAAGCCACCCAGCAGAATCTGGGGTCGGGCGCACCGCCGAATTTAAAAGTCATCCAGCCGCTTCCGCCCACAGTAAAGGGCGAGCTTGTAAGCGTTCCCGTACCGGCTTCGTTATTAATGCCCGAAAAAAGATATTTTCCGCCGGCGTTGTAAGGTAGTTTTTCCGCCCACCAAGTGATTTCGGAAGTAACTTCCCCGAAGCTGCCTTCCATAGTCCAGTCCGTCAGATCTCCCGTTTCAAAACCGCCGTTTTTAACTTGGTATTCGTTTTGGGGTATAATCTCGTCGTTATTGCGTTGAACTTCGTACCAATCGGTAAATACCGGCGCCGTTACGTGATAGGTTTTAACGCTGTCCAAAACCACGCAGCCTGCCATATTATCCGAAGCGTTTTCGTCGACTGCTTCAATATACATTTTTATACCCAGACAATCGGAAAAATCAACGAGATATTGAGTCATATTTATAAGGCGCATACCATTCTGAACGTTGGGGAACTGCATATCTTTGTATGCAAAATTAGAAACCCTTAAAATTTCCCTGTCTTCGCCGTCCTGCACTTCTTCCATAAAACGAAGGTACGCCGTGTTGTTATCCGCACATCCACCCAGCTTATACGTTATTATCCCCGTACCTCCCAAGGTAAACGTTACGGTACGCATACGCCCCGTTGCAGTAGGATCGTAATACCCGTAATGGTAATCGCCCTCTCTTTCGTAGGGAATCTGTTCCGCCCACCAGTACGGGTCGGGATTAACTCCGTCGTGGGAGAAGGCGCGCCCGTCCGTAACCTCCCAACCGTAAAGGTTACCGGTTTCGAAGCCGCCGTTTATCACGTCGAATTCAGATGCCCTTTCTTCGATTTTATCTGCCGGAGTTTTAGTAAAATACGCTCCCTCCGGCTGCGCGTCCGCGTCTTTGCCTATGCGGATATCGTCCACGCTCAGATAGCCGTAATAATAACCCGTATCGTTATCGACAACCCTTATGTAAAGCTCCTCGCCGATATATTCCGATAAATCTATTGTATATTTACAAAAGTTATCCGTATAACAGGTACCGTTTTCGTAATCGGCAATATCTATATTCGAAGCGTCCTCGGCAAAATAGCGGTTGGTCTGGCTTGCAATCATTTTATCGTCTGAAGCACGGTATACTCCGACGTAGCAAACCTCTGCGGCAGGCTTTTGCGGAGCGGTTTCCGCGCGACCCGTAACGGGTGCGCCGCCGGCAAGCTTCATAGAAATGCTTCCGTCGCCGCCCAAAACAAATTTTTCAGAGCGTATTGCGCCCGTACAGCTTGAGGGGCGTTTATTGTCGTATCCCTTACCGCTTAAATACCAGTTGCCCGTCTGATTAACGGGTATAACGTAGCCTTGAGGATCAACGTCAGCGCTGTACGAAAACGTTTTGCGTGAGGAAACGCTGTCGTCGTCGTACGCGTCGCCGTATTCAACCGTCCAGCCGCTTAAATCTCCCGTTTCGAAACCGCCGTTTACTACCACCGCCGGAAACGTTTCGGCTTTTTTACAGCCTGCCGCCGCGCCGACTGCGCTTATAGCAGTAATCGCAAGTAATCCCAATAAAATTTTTTTCATTTTACCGCCTCCTGCAACAGTCCTTTATTGCCGTAGTATGCAGGGGTAACGTCTTCCCTGTACGCGCCCTTCATTCTGCGGACGGTAAACTGCGTAAAGCTAAGCGAACAGTTATTTTCGAAAATATGCAGATAATCGGAATCTCCGTATTCGGGGTATATTCTCGTTGTAAAGCTCATTAATCCGTCAACGTAAACTTCCAGAGTAGAGCGGTCTAAAAGAATAGTTACCGAATATTCGTTTTTAACGTTCTTCCAGATATCAGAAGGTCCTTTCTCCAATCCGACGGTAACGGAGGACTGCGAACGGTCAATATAGACTCCGTTGCTTCCGAACACTATTTCCGTAAGCTCTTTTACGTCGGCAGTTGAGTAAGGATTGTATCTGACCGCTATACTGCCGCTGTAATCTCCCGTACCTTCGATTTTTACCGTTGCGTCGATACGCAGCATATCGCCGCGGACGTTTTTAATTTCTTCGTTTATCGTGTTTGCGGTTTTGCCTGCCGAATTCAGCTCGTAAAGCGTTTCGCCGTAAAGAGTTTCAATTTCTTTTATAGGAGTGCGCACGAGGCTTTTGCCGTCGTCCGAAAGAGACAGCTCAAGCGGAAAAGCAAAGTTATGCGCCCATCCTGAATTTACGGTAGATTCCGCGTCGGTACCCTGCACTATGCCGTACAGAACCGTTCTGTCCTTTCCTTCGTCATAAAAACCTGCCTGACCGTTAAAATGTCCGTTGCCGTAATCAAACTTGTGCAAGCTGTCCTTATATTCGTCATCCGGAATAAAACGGCAGGTAAGCTTATCAAAAGTTCCTATCCAATAATACGTGTCTATAGCCGTTGACGAGTTATCTGAAAACTGCGGTATTACCATAAGCACGTACTTAGTTTCATTGGCATTTTTAACGGGAAGCATTACGGCGCATTCCCAATGAATACCTAATTCCGCCGCGGCGTTTTCATACAAATATCCCCTGTACTCCCAGCCGCGCATATCCGAGGAAGTAAATATAGGAATTGCGCCGCCTGCATTGGGATTGGAGCTTGATACCATAAGATAGTAAGTGTCTCCGTCTTTCCAGCAGGTGCTGTCACGGAATTCGTTAACCTGTCCCTGTGTATTATCCGGCGCCTGCGCGATTGCGACTTTTTCTTCAACGACCCAATCGGTAAGATACGGGTCCGAAGGGTCGGCAGGATGCGCATAAGCAATATTTTGTCCGCTGCCGGAATTACCGGGAACCGAACCAGCCGTCAGAAGAAGCCATGGCGTGCCGTCCGGACCGATTACCGAACCGCCCGTCCATACGCCTTTTGCACACACGCCTTTAGGCACGACGGCGTCCTTTACGTATTGCCAGTGAACCATATCGTCGCTGACTATATGCCCCCAGCGCATCATTGAGCCCGTAAATCTGGGCCCTGCAGGGTTATGCTGGTAGAACACGTGATACTTGCCGTTGTAATAGAACGGCGCGTGCGGTTCGTTCATCCAAACGCCGGGAGGAAGCGCATGGTATTGCGCACGGTATCTGTCTCCCTCGTACTGGGTACTGTCGATAGCAACCTCTTTCCAGTCTAACGAAGGATGCGCGCCGTTTACAGTGCCTTCCGAGTATAGACTTTTCAGCTCAGAAGAGCTGAAGCTTTTCGAATAAATTTTAACCTCGTCGATAAGCCCTGCCGGCATTTGCGTTTTTACGCCGTTTTCGTCCTGCTGTGCGACGGTGTAACCCATATACAGCGGTTCTTCCACGCTTCCCACAAAGTTGGATAACGCAATTTCAGACATCACGGTTTCATATGATATTCTGCCGTTATAAGACAGAGCAAGATAACCTTCGTTCAAGTCGATACTGACGGCAATATGCGTCCACTCGTACAGCGGAAGAGCATTTACGGGGTCGTAAAAGCCCCACACTACGTCGTTGCCGGCTTCGTTGGTTATAGCAAACTCAACTCCCCAAAGTCCCTGAGCGCCGTAGCCGAAAGAAAAGCCTTCGGCTATTTCAAGCGAGCTTTGACCGAGTACCGTGGTCAGCCTTTTATAGCCTTCTGCGTCACCGCCGTAATCGCCCAGATCCTCAAACACTCTGGGTGCGACCCATGCAGACAGAGTAATTTCTTTTTTAGGCATTACGAAATCTTCGTTTTCTATACAGACCGAAAACCCGTCCATATACAGTGATTTACCTTTTACGCCCTGCTTTAAAAGCGGGTCGCTTGCGGGCTTATATAATACCGCTTGGTTTTCGGAATTGAAAACGTAATCTATTTTGTATTTTTTGCCGTTGGCGCCGTTCAGCGTACGGTTGCCGTCGGTATCTTCAAACGAATACGAAACAAGAAGATTTTCGTCTTTGTCCGAGCAGCCCGTCAAAACCGCCGCCGAAGTTCCGATAAAAAGCGCAGCTGCCGAAAACGCAGCGGCAAATTTTTTAAACGCAATTTTTTTCATACCTTTAACCCCGCCGTTCCGAATCCTTTAACGATATATTTCTGTGCGGCTATATAAACGATAAATATAGGTATGCTAGTAATTACCAGCGAGGCCATTTTTGCACCCTCGGAAAGGTCCTTTTCACCCCTTATCGTAGTAAGAGCCGCCTGTATAGGCAGTAAGTCTTTGTTATCCACCAACAGCATCGTGGGCCAGAGATAGTCGTTCCACACGCCGATAAAGCAGAATACCGAAACGGTAGCAACGATGGGCTTTGACAGCGGCAAAATTATTTTAAAGAAAATTTTCAGATTGCTTGCGCCGTCCATCCGCGCCGCTTCAAGATAATCTTTGGGAATACTCTGGAAGAACTGCATAAACAGGAATACGTTAAACACGCTAATCGTCGCAGGCAGAATAATACCCAGAATGTTCGCCACGCCTTTAAAGCCGAGCATGCGCTTAACCACCATAAACAGCGGAATTATTGAAGTTTCAACGGGCACGACTATAAGGAAAAGAATTATAAACGTAAAGAACTTAGAGCCGGGGATTCTGAATTTTGCAAGCACGTAGCCGGCAAGTCCGTTTATTATTACGTTCAAAACAATAGAAATAATCGCATAGCGCAAGCTGTTGAGTGCGTATTCGCCTATCTTGTAATCTATAAATACGGTTTTATAGTTGTTAAAAGCCGCGCCCAAGTTTTTAAAATCGGGCAGAAACATTGCAAACGTTCCCGCGCTTGCCGCAATCGCGCTGTCGCTCTTTGTAGAATAAGCGAGCATATAAAGGAGAGGAAACAGGAAAAACAGGGACAGTACCGCGCCGCACACGTAATAAACAACGTTCAGCGCAACTTTACCCGAACTCCCTTTAACTACCTCTACTTCCGTCTGTCCGCCGTTCTGCATAGGGATAATTTTTTTAACGCTTTTTTTCATCTTTATTTCTCCCCGTTACTTTTTACTTAACACTTTCTTCTGAACGAAGGTTACCAAGCCTATGAAAATAGTCATAAGCAGTGCAATTGCCGACGATTTGCCCACGAGTCCGTAATCCGTACCCTGTAAAAACATATAATAACTTAACGTAAGACCTTCCGAATAGGGGCCTATCATTAGCATAGGCTGCACCATAATTCGGCAAGCGCCTATAAATACCGTTATGGTTATGTAAAGCACCGAAGATTTAAGTCCCGGTACGGTTATGCGTATAAACCGCTGCCAAGCGTTAGCGCCGTCCAGCTTCGCCGCTTCGTACAAATCTTCCCTGATGTTTGTAAGCCCCGAAATGAAGATAAGCATCTGATATCCGCATCCCTGCCAAGCGCTTATCAGCACAACCCACAGCATAGCCGTTTTGGGGTCTTTCAGAAACTGCTGCTGTGGTATACCGAACGCTCCGAGAAGCATATTGAACAGTCCGTCCTCCGAAGGGTCCAAAATAGTCAGCCACAAATACGAAGTTACCGTAAGCGAAATTACGACCGGTGCAAAAAAGCACACTTTGAATATTGACGAACCCCTGACTTTACGGCTGCAAAACAGCGCCAGACCCAATGCAAGCAATATCTGCAGAGGCACTACGCCAACGACGAATATCGCCGTGTTTTTGATTGCGTACAGCATATCGCCGCCCGAGCCTATTTCTTTAAAAATTTCTTTGAAGTTGTTAAAGCCTACGAAATGCACTTCGTCCGGACGCATCTGGTTATAGTCCGTAAACGCGTAGCCGAGCGAAAACAGCATAGGCAAAAGAATGAACAAAAAGCACAGTATCACCGCAGGCGCAATCATTAAAATACCCGCAATGCAGTTTTTTACGCGGAACGGCGTATTGGTCTTTTTAGCCTTATACAAATCGTGAGCCACTACGCCAAGAAACACCGCTAAAAACAAGCAGAAAATGAGCAACGCGATTATTTCCATATATTCCCCCTTAATATTTGTTAATTGTTTCCTGCAGGATTGCGGTTTTTTCCGAAATGAATTTTTCTAAATTATCAGTCCTGGGCAATTCGTGAACAATTTGATTAAAAGTTGTGGAAAACACCGAATAGCCTACCATTGTGGGGCGCGCCCTGCCGGTATTCGCAAGCTGAGTAAAAAGCATTTCCTCGGGAGAACCCTTTTCATACCTGCCCTCGTTTACGCTCTTTTTGGCGGAAATCATACCCGTGTGCTCGGTAATGGTAGCAGAGCTTTCATCATTTACCAGCCACTTTAAAAGCTCCCTTGCCGCCGATTTATCGGAATGATGGTTTTGGGTAATTCCGAACGACCAGCTTCCCGTCGCACTTGCCGCGCACCCCGGCACGTCGCAGGGATACGGCAAAAGCCCCCAGTTGCTTCCCGACGGGAACGCCGAATAGTTCTTGTTCCTTAAGTCGGCAATCGTCCAGCCGGAAGACAGGTACATTCCCACCTTACCGTTATAAAAGTCGTTTGCGTCCACTTGGTCGGTCGTATATCCGTTACTAAGCAGAGATTTAAAAAAGTAAAATGCAGAAACGGTATCTTCACTGTCAAGGTACCCCGTAACGGTTCTTCCGTCTTCCGAGGCAAACTCCCCGCCCGAAGCGTATATGAACGGATACAACAGATAGGGCGTGGTCTCGTCCGCGGTTCCGCCGAAATTCATATTTACCGCCGCCTTTTCGCAGACGGATTTCAATCTTTCGCAAACGGAAGAAAATTCGGCGTACGTCCAAGGTGTTTCGTCTCCGTATTCGGAAATTTCCTTATCCGATATGCCTGCGTTTCTGAACAGCGTTTTATTGTAATAAAAGCCTGCGCTCGATTCCTGTATCGGTAAGCCGTATATATCGCCGTTATAATAGTTCAGGCTGCTTTCGTAAAACTCGTCCTTTATATCCGCAACCATATTGTTAATGTTATAAAGGTATCCGTTTGCAGCATAATACGAGCATTTAGGCGAGTCAAACGTAATTATATCCGGCAGTTTGTTTTCAAGCTTCATAGATATCAACGCCGTTTCATAAGCGCTTGAACCGTCAGTACGCGGCGTATAGCTTGCCGTAGCTTTAATTTTTTTATCTTTATAAGCTTCATTGAACGCGTCTACGCACTTTTTATACGCCTGCCCTTCTTTTGACGACGATGATACGTGAAACATAACGGAAACGACCGTATTGCCGCCTTGTTCTTCGTTTTGCTTGCTTAAGCTTATCCAGCCGGGCAGCCCTGAAATTACCAATGCGGCGCACGCCGCAACGCCGATAATTTTAAAAACTTTTTTTACGCTTATCATTTTCTTCCCCTATTCCTATTAATGTTTTTTCTTACTGTGAAACAGTAAGAAACCCCCATGGGGGTTTGAACCGAACTTTAACGGTTCTTTATTTGGTCGTAGCGCCTTTAACGAGCTTTGCGCCCAATACGGTGCGCAAGGGCGTCTGCTTGCCCTCTATCACTCCGTACAAAAGGTCGACGACGGTTTTCGCCATATCCGCAATAGGCTGTTCTACGGCGGTAAGGGATTTAATGCTTCCCCAGTTTTTGAACGAACCATCGTAGCCGACAATCTGCAGTCCGTCCGGCACCGAATAACCTTTTTCAATTGCAACCGTGTACGTAGTCTGCGCCATCGTATAGCCTGCGGCAAACACGCCGTCCACGTCGGGAAACTTTGAAAAAAACTTATCGGCTACGCCGCGTTCTTCGCCGTGCATTATAACTTCATTTACTATTCTCGGTTCAAGACCGTGTTTTGCCATCGTATCCAGATAAGCCTTCTCTCTTTGCATGACTTCGGAATTTACTATCGGCTTAGAGCCTATGTAACCGATTTTTTTGCAGCCGCCGGAAATTAAATACTCCAAAGCTTCCGCCGTTGCATCGTAGTTGTTAGAGGTAACGTAAGGTATATCTTTAGTCAGCGGTCTGTCTATCGAAACGAAAGGACAGCCCATTAAATCTTTTTCGTCGTGTTCGTAATGCGTTACGAAAATAGCTCCGTCTATTTCTTTCCGGCGGATTTTTTCAATTATGCCGTTTTCTTTCTCTATTTTCTGCTGACTGGAAACTATCAGCACCGACCAACCGTATCTGTCCGCTTCTTCTTCTACACATTCGACGAATTCCGAAAAGAACGGATGATTTATTATAGGAACGAGCACTGCAATTACGCCCGTCTTGTTTTTCCTAAGCCTGTGCGCGGTAGCGTTTGGCGTAAACTTAAGCTCCTTCATTGCTTTCAGAACCAGTTCGCGGGTGGTTTCGTTTACGCTGCCCCCGTTCAGGACTCTGGATACCGTACCGACGCCAACGTTTGCATAGCTCGCCACGTCTTTAATCGTTACCGCCATTTTCTTTCTCCTTCTTAAGAATTATAAACGCAATCAGCACTGCTTCTCCCACCAGCACCGCACCGACTAACGAAAACAGTACGGCGTAAACCACCGTTGAATTGCCCTCGTTAAAATGGGGCTCCAGTTTAGCTATGCCTTCAACCGTGACCTTGGCGTGTAAGCTTTCGGATACGGAAACCTCGTTTTCTCCGTATTCGAACGCGCTTGAATAAACGGTGAGCTGCATTCCGTCGACTTTGTACTGAGAGCCGTCTATAACCTTTCCGTTTACTTTAACTTCGTCAGCCGCCAAATTGCCGATAAAGAACACTGCGTTGTTCTTTTCCGTAATTTTTATATCCTGCCAGACGGGCATAGGAATTGCCGTAAGCTTAAGCTCTACATAATAGAGGCTGTTTTTTCCGCTGATTTCCAGAACGTACGTTCCCGAAGACGGCAAAGAAGCCATGTAGTTTTGCGAAAGAGTAACCCGTCTTCCTTCAACCGTATAAAATCCGCTGTCTACGAGCTTATTGTTCAGACTCGTATTGACGATGCTAAACGCCGCGCCGTCGGTGTGATTCCACACTTTATCTCCCGATACGTACTCATCGTTTATACCGTCGGTTACGGAAACCGATTTAAACAGCACCTCCGCCGCACAAACATTGAGTCCGAAAATACCTTCCGTCGGCGCTTCTTCGCAAAGTTCGCAATCTATAGCCGGCATATCGTTAAGGTAAACTTTTATATTACGCCCCTGTGCAAATACCGTTAAAACGACGTTTTCAGTATTGCCGAGCCGCATTTCCGTCTGCACGCCGTCACCCGCACTGGACCAAAGCTTAACCAAGCCTGCACCGTGGTCGTAATTTGCAATAACGTACTTGGACATTTCGCCGTCTGCGCGGAACACCAGTGCGGCGGCTATTCCGCTTTTCAAATCAAACGAAGCGGAATACATAAAGTCGCTGCCCTGCCTTTCCGATAGAATAAACGCGTCGCCGGACTTGATTTTACCCAGATAACCGTCATCCGAACGGTACCAGTCACCGGATACCGCGCTGTCGAATTCGCAGTCCGCATCCGCATCGCCGCCGTAAACTTTTACTGCTATATACTGTATCAGCTCTCCGCAGGATACTTCAATAACCGCTTCGCCTGCGCTTTCGGCATACACTCTTATACCGTCCGAAGTACGGATAAACGTTATTACTCCGCTGCCGGAAACTACGTCGTAAGCCAAGCCGTCACCGCTTGTTACCAGAACGTCCTTTTGCGTACACAGTGCCAAATCAAGCTCCACGCTGTCACAGCCGACCGCAAGATAACCGCCGTCGTTCAAGCCGTTCCAAGCCGAAGCTATTCTGCTGACGGTAAGACTTTTGAGCGTCACGTCTTTTTCACTGTAAAAGGACATTCCCGAAGAATTGGGAGATGAAAAAGTTACCGCATAAAAAGTATTTGCGCCGTTTCCGCAGAAAACCTCAAGCGAGCCGTTATCACACAGTATTCGGAATGAAAGCCTTTCGCAGTCCTCGGTTGCCGAAACGTATCTGCCGGCATAATTAGGTAAATTCAAATTGCCGCTTGCAGTGTGCGTTCTGTCGACGTAATAACCGTCTTCTTTATTCCAACCCACTTCGGTATATTCGTTTTCGCCTACGCGGACACGGAAATAAACCGCTCCGCCATTCGGGTTTTCTATATCGGCGGCTATTTCCACCGCGGTGGCACTTAAGTTTTTAAGAACGTTTTCACCGGCTTTTACTTGATAATTATCCGCCGAAGCTATAACGGTTTTTCCTGAGTCCGTATAAGCCGTTATAGGATTCTGGGTCAACACGTATCCGCTTCCGCCAAAGTGCAATCCCCAGATTACGGGAATAGTCATACCGCAGTTCCAACGGCTTCTAAGCTGCGTTAAAAGTCCGCTGTCAACAGAAGCTTCCGCGCCGGGCACGCCTGAAAACCAGCTTATTGATACCGTTTTGCCCTCGTATTCGCCTTCTTCTATATAAAAAGTCTGCGCCGCATAAGAATCGGGTCCGAAGTCCATTTGTTTTACGGGCACTTCTTCAAGCTCCATTTCCGCAACGTCCTTGCCGTCGACCGAGAATTTGAATTTAGAATTTTCGTAAGTAAGGTCGCCGACTAAATATCCTCTGCCTGCAAGCGTTATTACGGTTTTATTTTTACCGTCATCCGCCTGAATAAAAGCTATATCGGGACATTCGGGTCCGTTGGTTCTGTCCGTATTGACGAGGGGTACCTTGGCTTTAAAACCGCCTGCCGACTGCCAGTTTACCAAATCGCCGGAGCGCAAAAACCATACGTTGTAAGGCTCGCACATGCCCGTAAGCAGCATACCGTACACGTTTTTCCCGTTGTCGTCGTAAGTGAATACTTTAGGGTCGCGGCAATCGGTTTTAGCTTCTCCGAGCCCCAAAATGCTTTGCGAAGGAATATATTTGCGCTTTGTCCACGTCAGTCCGCCGTCGTCGCTTGACATAATCATCTGATCCTGCTTCGCTCCGTCGCGTGTGTAAAATGCAATAAGTCCGTCCGCGTCGCCGCCGAACCAGTTTTCACCGTCAATTACGGTGCTTTCGCCGCGGTGGTATACGCGCGCCGAGCCCGACCACATATACCCGTCACCGCCGCCGAAGCTTCCGTCAGCGCCTGCTTTTTCGGGATAAAGGCATATGGGGAGATTTTCCCAGTGAATTAAATCCGTACTGCGCGCGTGCCCCCAATACATTGCACCCCAAACGTTATCAAAGGGATTGTGCTGATAGTATAAATGATAATATCCTTTATAATAAACAAGGCCGTTGGGATCATTGTTCCAATGCGCAAACTGGCTGAAATGAAACTGATTGCGGTAAAGCTCGCCGTAATACGAATAATCGTGCGCGCCTATCACGACGTCGGTAAAGGATACGTCTGCATTGCAAACGTTATAGCCCAGATTTCCGCCGGAGTATTTAAGATTTTCAAACTTCCCGTTTAAATCAATCGTGCTTGCAGGCGCGCTTCCGTCAGTATACGCAAACCGGCGGATTCCGTCGGCATAGCATTCAAGATACGCCTTGCCGTCCGTTGCCGTAAGCACGACTTTAAGGCTGACCGTATGAACCTGCCGCACGGAAGGTTCCACCATATTCCGTTCGGCTTGGGTGATTTTACCGTTACCGATAAAATAATCGCTTAAAAGCTCCTTTGCCGCATATCCGCCGTCGTGTTTAGTAAAATACAACAGCTTTACCCTGTTACCCGCTCTGTCAACGTTGAAAGCCCATAAGCCGCCCTCCGTTTCACCGAACGTCAACGCCGCGGCGTCGCCGTTAGTGAAGTTTACGGTAGCGGAAAAGACGAAAGACTCTTCTGCGCCGAAAGCTGAATCTTCCGCTTTGAAAGTATCACCTGCGTTGGAGGTTATTTCTATTCTATCCGTATAAGCGACTGCGGCGGATTTTGCCGTAATCAGCCCTGCCGCGATACATACCGCCGCTAAAACTATCAGTGCGCAAAAAGTTAATTTCCGCTTTATTCCCATAATTCCCCCTAATTCCCGTACGCCGTATCAGCTTTTGATTTGACCGAGCGCTTCGTCTATCCTCGAAGCGTCGGGCAGACAGTCTATCGCGCCCTTACCGAGTGTAGCCAAAGCGCCGCAAACGTTCGCCCTTGCCAGTACGCCGTTTAAAAATGATTCAGTCCAGCCGCTTTTGGGTACGCCGTCAATTCCGCAAAGTATACCTGCAAAAAAAGCGTCTCCGGCGCCCGTCGTGTCGACAGGCTTCACGGATATTGATTTTACTTTTCCGCGGTTTCCGCAATATCTCCACTCGCTGCCGTCAGCGCCCAAGCTAATGCAAATAAGCTTTTCATTAAGCTTAGAGTTGATATATTCCTCTCCGAAAATGCCTATTTCATCTTCTGAAAACTTCAATACGTCGGCAAGCTCCAATATCGCGCGGTAGCGTTCGGTTGCCGCACGCTCATCCCTGAAAATGTCCGAGCGGAAATTTACGTCGAAGCTGACCGTCTTATTCAGAGAGTGCGCCCTTTTTATAAGATTTTCCGCATAATCCAAGCCGCAGTCCTCCGAAAGCATAAGCGAGCCTACGTGAACTATATTGACTTCCTTCAATACGTCATCCGAAAGCCGCGGCAGTCTGTAATCGGCAGTGTTTTTGCGGTAAAAGCAGAAAGAACGCTCTCCGCAGCCGTCAAGCTGAACAAACGCAAGCGTTGTGTTTGCGTCATTCTGCCTGTCTATAATCAGTCCGTCAAGTCCTCTGTCTGCCGCAAATTCCGTTAAAAAATCGCCTATAAGGTCGGCGCCGACACTGCCGGCAAATTTTGCCTTTCCGCCGAATTTTTTAATTCCGCACGCAACGTTAAACGGCGCACCGCCGGCTTTACGCTCGTATACAAACGCGCCGTCTTTTTCCGATCCTATCATATCGGCAAGTATTTCGCCCACACAAATAATCATAATTTTACTCCGCTCTGCCTAAAATCGACGTCTCCGTTTCAATATCAAACATATGAACGCGGTTTTCGTCAAACTTAATGCGAATATTTCCGCCGTTTTCAAGCACTTCGCGTTCATTCAGACATAGTATAAATTCACTTTCCTCACCTTCCATACCAAAGAAAACGTGCATATTGCTGCCAAGCACTTCTGTAATATTTACCTTTACCGATAAACCGTTAGCGCCTATCTTTATATGCTCCCCTCTGACGCCGAGATACACCTCGTGCTCCTGTCCGTCCAAATATTCCTCTTTTACGGTGCGCAGCTTATCAAGCGCAAGCTTCACCGTCTGTCCGTCGGCAAAAGTCACTTCAAGCGTTTTCGCGCGCTTTACTATAGAAACTTTGAAAAAATTCATTTGCGGCGTTCCGATGAAGCCGGCAACGAATTTATTTTCAGGATAATCGAAAAGGTTTGTTGGCGTATCTATCTGCTGAATATACCCGTCTTTCATAACGACTATTCTGGAACCCATCGTCATCGCCTCAATCTGGTCATGGGTAACGTAAATAAAAGTAGTTTTCAGCGCCTTATGCAGTTTGACTATCTCCGAACGCATGGTTGTACGCAGCTTTGCGTCAAGATTGGAAAGCGGTTCGTCTAAAAGGAACACCTTGGGTCCGCGCACCATAGCTCTTCCCAGCGCGATACGCTGACGCTGTCCGCCCGACATATCCGAAGGTTTGCTTTGCAACAGCTCTTTTATGCCTAAAACGCCGGCAGCCCACTGTACCTTTTCATCAATTTCTTTCTTGGTATAGTGACGCATTATTTTAATTTCATTGCCGTCCTTATCAAGAACGGGATTGCCGTTTTTATCCCGCTTCACGTCGGCAATCTTTCTCATTTTCAGTCCGAACGAAATATTTTCATAAGACGTCATATGCGGATAAAGCGCGTAGCTTTGGAATACCATTGCGATATCCCTGTCTTTAGCATCAACGTTATTTACGAGCTTACCGTCAATATAAAATTTACCTGCTGAAATGTCTTCAAGACCGGCAATCATGCGCAGCGTGGTTGATTTTCCGCAACCGGAGGGACCGACGAACACGATAAATTCCCCGTCTTCTATTTCCATATTAAAATCTTTAACAGCGACGTATTCTCCCGACTGTCTTTGTTCGCTTTCTGTCTTGTTTTTCTTGAATCTAAAAAAGGATTTTTTTGCGCCGCCTCTTGCAGGATATATTTTACACACGTGCTGTAACGAAAGATTTGCCATTTTGTCCACCCATTCTCATTATTTGGAATCGTTTCCATTAATATTATATTATCATATTTGCCACTTGTCAACCGTTTTCTTTAATTTTTTTCAATTTTTGACACTTTTTAACATTGTCCACAATTCCACTGTATAATTTAAACGCAGAAAGCAATTACAGACCGGCTGCAAAAAGTTGAAACGTAATTAAGAGAATTTGCGCAAATATTAGCTAATAGAGTATTTTTAGCTTGGTATTTTTACCGCAAATCGAAATCCGTTCCGATATTTATTTATAAAACAAAAACCCAAGCAACCGTAAGGTTACTTGGGTTTTTAATTGAAATCCGGCAACTATCTATCCTCCCGAGCGGTGGCCCGCTAAGTACTTTC